>NZ_BAAGIQ010000018.1:0-31934 GCF_054658175.1 Alkalibacterium sp. s-m-28 | reverse complement strand
CCGGGCTTTAATGGTGGATAAGAAGAATAGAAATTTTGATTTGCTAAAACACAAATTAGGGACACTACGTGTCACCAAAAAGTCAAATAAATGGATAGCGCAAATCGCTGTGACAATCTCCACCACCAAGAAAACAGGCACGAAAGTCATGGGCGTGGATTTAGGACTCAAAGTCCCAGCTGCGGCAGTCACCGATGACGAACAAGTGCGCTTTTTCGGAAACGGACGGCGAAACAAATATATGAAACGACAATTTCGTTCGGAAAGAAAAGCACTTGGGGAACGAAAGAAGCTGAATGCCATCCGCCACTCAAAAGACAAAGAACAACGATGGATGAAAGACCAAGACCACAAGGTTAGTCGTCAAATCATTGATTTTGCAAAAGATAACCACATTTCTGTCATTCGCTTGGAAAAACTGGCGAATATCCGGCAGACGGCAAGAACAAGCCGTAAAAACGAAAAGAATTTGCACACTTGGTCCTTCTACCGATTAGCGACATTCATTGAATACAAAGCAACATTGGAAGGCATACAAGTGGAGTATGTGAACCCTGCACATACCAGCCAAACCTGCCCGAAATGTACCGAAAGGAATAAAGCAAAGGACCGAAAGTATCGGTGTAGTTGTGGATTTGAAAAACACAGGGATATCGTTGGTGCAATGAATATTCGCTATGCACCTGTGGTTGACGGTCACAGTTAACCAGCCTAAGATGCTATATGCACTGTCTTAGGAGGGGCAATGAGATGCCCTCACCTTGAGGCTTGAACAAAACAGAAATGGACTGCGTTCGTACAAGCACTCAAGAATCCCACCCGTCAAACCGAAAGGTTCGGGCTTGCGGCTTTAGCCGTGGGAGTCTCAAAAGAATGATTATTGTTGCATTTGGAAGTTATGCAGCGATCCTTGAATCAGATGGAACGTTGACAGTAATGGAAAAATCAAAACAGAAACGTCTTGAAGAAGATGATTTTTTCCTATAAAAAGATACCCTTATAGTACATGTGACTTGCAGGCTCTCTGCTCTACAGTCAATATGTGTATTATAAGGGAGTTTTTTTATTCTTTAACTGGAAGAACAATTAGTTCTTTAGTAGTCTGGGTAAAAGGATCAGCTCCTTTATCAGTTACAACCAGACAGTCTTCAATTCGAATGCCTGCCGTTCCTTCTATATATACGCCAGGTTCGATAGAAAAGCACATGCCGGTCTGTATTGGGATGGTGACTCCTGGGGCAATATTAGGAAATTCATGGACAGATCGCCCCAGGCCATGACCCAGGCGATGAGTAAAATAGTCGCCATAACCTGATTCAGTAATGATCTGTCTTGCCGCAGCATCCAATTCTCCTGCTGTAATGCCCGGCCGTACAGCTGCCTGAGCTGTTTTTTGAGCGTTAAGCACAAAGGAGTATAGCTCTTTAAGCTTAGGTGAAGGGTCCCCGTAACTGACCGTGCGTGTCACGTCACTGGTGTACCCATTATAGACCACACCGAGATCAAAGAGCACAAGTTCACCGGCCTGAAGCTTTCGATCTCCAGGAGTGCCGTGCGGGCTGGCAGCGTGATCGCCAAACAGCACCATCGTATCAAAGCTCATCTCTTTAACACCCAATTTTTTCATCTCATACTCAATGACAGCAACGACTTCTTGTTCAGTTATGCCTGTGGATAGGGCGTCCATGCCGACACGCAGGGCTTCATCAGCCAGATAACCAGCCTCTTTCATTATAAGAATCTCTTCACCGGATTTAATTACTTTCATGTTCTGAAGGTATGATGTGACAGACTTGAATGAAGCATCAGGGAAGAGTGACATCAACTGATGATAGCGGTCTACTACAAGATAATCTGATTCGATGCCGATTGTGTTAAATAATCCGTCCTCTGCAACATTCTCTTTCAGGATCGCCCAAGGGTTGTCCTCATCCTTATAGCCAGTCACTATATCAACGGCACCATAGGAGCGGGCTTCAGATTCTTCCAGTTTTGGTACAAGTAATTGAGTGGAGTCAGCCGTGATTAGTAGAGCCAGTACGCGCTCATGAGGATTACTGTAGAAACCAGTAAGATGGGCGATAGTATCCGGATTGTCAATATATACAAAAGACAAGGTCTGATCAATCATATATTTTTTAAATGCGTCAAGTGGGTTCATAATTATCCATCCTTTTAAATTAATCGTGGTTTTAGTGTACCAAAAACTTCTCTTTTAGAATAGAAAATGATAGAATGATTATGAAGAAAGCCTTTTCTGAAAAAGTTTTAGAAAATTTCATGAAAATTTATCGATTTAATTGAAAAAGGTTACATTTCCTGTTATTCTGTTAACAGAAGTATGCGCTCACAAGATTTTTATTCTATATATGTTAAAGGAGATTAAATAATGGATAAGCAAACAATTACGATTTATGATGTGGCACGTGAAGCCGGAGTATCCATGGCTACGGTGTCACGCGTAGTCAACGGTAACCCGAATGTCAAACCTACTACCCGAAAGAAAGTTCTGGACGTCATTGACAGACTGGACTATCGTCCTAATGCCGTAGCAAGAGGGCTCGCAAGCAAGAAGACAACTACGGTTGGAGTCATCATTCCAGATGTCACAAATTTGTATTTCTCTTCTCTGGCACGAGGCATCGATGATATTGCAACGATGTACAAGTACAACATTATTCTTGCAAACTCAGATGAAAATGAACAGAAAGAAGTTCAGGTGCTCAACACACTGTTGGCCAAACAAGTTGACGGTGTGATCTTCATGGGTAACAAAATTACAGAAGAACTTAGAGCTGAGTTTTCCCGTTCCCGCACACCGGTCGTACTGGCAGGTACTGTTGACCCGGATGAACAAGTAGGCAGTGTCAATATTGATTACGAAACAGCTACTGAAGATAGCGTAGATATGCTGGTAGGAAACGGACACAGCAAGATCGCATTTATTTCCGAAAGCCACGATGAGCCAATTAACGGACAATATCGTCTGAACGGATATAAAAAAGCTCTTGAAAAAGCGTCCATCTCTTATAACGAAGATCTAGTTCTTCAATCTGAATACACCTACAAAGTAGGCGAAGCAGTATTTGAACAACTTAAAAAAGCTGGCGCTACCGCAGCAGTAGTCTCTGATGACGAACTGGCAGTCGGAATTCTTAATGCTGCCCTTGATAGAGGGGTATCAATTCCTGAAGATTTTGAGCTTATCACATCTAACAACTCAAAACTAACAGCAATGACCCGTCCGCAGATGAGCACCGTCGTTCAGCCATTGTATGATATTGGTGCTGTAGCGATGCGTCTATTGACTAAATTGATGAATAAAGAAGAGATTGACGAAAAGACTGTCAAACTTCCATATACGATAGATGCTAAAGGAACAACTAAATAAAAGGTGATAAAGGACAGCTGTACTGGCTGTCCTTTTTTTGCGCTAACAATGCATTTTTAATTAAGGCCATCATAATCATATGGAAAAGGTAAATTAAAAAACAGCTGCTGACCAGTTAAGGTGAGCAGCTGTTTCAATTAGAATTTATTCTTCTTCGTCATCTGTATTATCATCGTCATCTGTATTATCATCGTCATCATCATTTTTGTCAGACGGTGGGGTGGCTTCAGAGTTGACGTTGCCGTTTCCGTTAGATGATCCATTGCCATTGCCGTTTCCGTTAGATGATCCATTGTCATTTGAGTCGTCATTATCATCAGACGACTCATTTCCGTTGCTCGATCCGTTATTTCCATTGGATGAGGCATTATCATTCCCGTTGCCATTACCGTTTCCGTTAGAAGATTCTTCTTCATCGTCTTCATCGTCTTCAGGTTCCGGCTCAGATTCTGGTTCAGGTTCAGGTGCTTCAGATGACTCGTCGCCATTGGACTCGTCATCTGAAGCAGCATCGTCTTCTGTTTCTTCATCGTCTTCATCGTCTTCATCGTCATCATCATCATCATCATCATCGTCGTCGGAAGATAATGCACGACCCCAGAATTCTTCCAATTCCTCATCTGTTGCTCCGATTGCAAAGTCATAAACTGTGGTTCCAGGAACGTTATCTGACTTGAACAGTTCAGTATGTGTATTACCAGAGTAGTTGAATGTCGATCCGTCAGGGGCTTCAACTTCACCGGCTTTCATACCAGTATCTACTATGACAGAATCTTCAGTTACACCATCAGGACGAGCATGGGTTTCGCCCACACCAAGAATATCCGGATTAACCGCATGGACAGCATTCATAATGCGTGCCCACATGTCTCGGTTACGTCTGCTTGGATGGAGACCAAAGTCATCTCTTAATGAGAGCTCGTTTGTTCCATACCCCATCCATGTTCCAAATGATACGCTTGGGGTACTGCCGATATACCAGACGTCGTGACGATCCTGAGTAGTTCCTGTTTTTGATACCCAGTCTGAAGAAAAATTCAGCTGATCAATGGTTCCTTGTGCAGTCCCATCAGTATGAACTCCTCGTAGCATATCGATTAGCAGATAATTGGAAGCCGGGCTCCATACTTCAGTCTGTTCCACTTCATGTTCATAAATAATTTCACCTGCACTGTTTTCGATGCGTTCAATCATGTAGGCGTCTGCATGCTGACCGTTATTTCCAATAGTTGAAAATGCGCTGATCAGGCCGACAGGAGAGGGGCCATCAGGTCCACCGATAGAAAACGAAGGGAAACTGATTGTTTCAGGCGCAACATCGTCAGCAGTAATTCCCATATTTCTAATGTAACTTTCCAGATCGACGTCTTCCTTCATTAATTCAGCATGAATTTTAAAGGCAGCCAAGTTTTTTGAATCCTCAAGAGATTCTCTGGCAGTCAGCCACTCATTAGTTGTGGCTCCAACGTTTGTCGGAGTGTAATAATTCCATTCTCCAGTAGCTGGATTCCACTCATCTCTTATTTCAACCTCTGTATCAGGTATGATAGTAGCGGGATTAAGAAGGTTAGCGTCAATAGCCGGTCCGTATACTGCGAGCGGTTTTATGACTGACCCTGGACTTCTGTTCATCTGAAATGCATTGTTAAATTGACTTAGTTCATAATCTCTTCCACCGATAAATCCGATGATTCGTCCGGTATCATTATCAATCAATGATCCGCCATATTGAACAGGAAGAGTAGTGGACTGAGTATTCCCGTCTGCATCTTCCCATGTGTAAGTCTGTTCAGCTCCTAGCTGATCCTGATACTCTCTTACGGTTTCTTCCATTGCATGGTGAACATCACGGTCAATCGTTGTATGAATTTGGTAACCGCCATTTCTAATCTCAGAACGAATCTGTTCTTCATACTCACTTAATAGATCAGGATTTTCTTCCAGTTCTTCATTCGTAATACCGTCACGTTCGAGTGCCTGAACAACTAGAATACGACGGGCTTCAAATTCTGCACGGTCATAAACATAAGACAAATCTTCATAAGCGATTTCTTCACGATTTAAAAAGTCCTGTGTCAGATCGTATTCTAAAGCTTCCTGATACTCATCGTAAGTGATGAGCCCTACACGGTACATTCTGAACAGTACTTCTCGCTGTCTGCGCAAGCCAAGTTCCTGATCTTCCTTGATGGCACCAGTGTTTGTATAAGGACTGAAGACGTTTGGACGCTGAGGCAGTCCAGCTAAAAATGCGGCTTGAGGAAGGGTCACTTCTGATGCAGGAACTCCAAAGATCCCTTGAGCGGCTTCTTCAACACCCGCAATATTCTGGCCTTTATTGTTTCTGCCGAACGGGGATACATTCAGGTAGGCTTCCAGAATTTCTTCTTTATCCATATAATTCTCGATGCGCATGGCAAGAAGAATCTCATTAGCTTTACGCTCATGCGAAACTTCCCCGCCAATGATCTGTTGTTTGATCAGCTGTTGTGTTATAGTCGATCCACCAGTAGAGGCACCAGACTCTGTCAGATCCTGAACGAGGGCACGGGCGATAGCTTTAGGAACGATTCCTTCATGATCGAAGAAGTACTCATCTTCCGTTGCTATAATCGCGTCAACTAGAAGTGGAGACATCTGTTCCAGTTCAACTGGTGTCCTCATGAGATCCGCTCTCAGATCACTGATCACTTCTCCACCTGCATAATACATTGTTGATGTTTCGTTAAAATCGTAAATCTGCTGGACCATCACTTCATGGTCAGGAATGTCAGTTCCATTGACCAGTGAAACGAAATATCCGACTGCCGCTCCAGCTCCTAGTGAACCTCCTACAAGAAGGATGACAACCAGCATAATAATAAGGGACTTGACGACCCGATAAAAAATATCAAAATAATAGACAACATTCTCGAAACGTGAGGGTTCATTCGTTTCTTCTGTCTGTCTTTGCTTCTTTTCTTCAGAACGCTTCATTATGAACTCCTTTAAGTTTGATTTAATAGTCGTGTAGCTTGCTATATTATAGCAAAATAAGGGTAGAAATAAAATAATTGAGGAGATAAAGCACATATAAATGAGTGGACTGTGACAGAATTGTTAAGTACCTGCAAGAAAAAATCCTTTACGAAAATAGGAATCATTTTACGTAAAGGATTAATGGTTAGACTGTTTCAGGTAGAGTTTCTCCGATTTTTTCTAATCGTTCGGCCACTTCTTCTCTGCTTAGGTGATGCTCTTTGACGTAACGGTTTTCCGGTGAAACACGGCAGTCATGAGAACAGCCTCTTAAATACTTGTGCTCATTTTCTTCGGAAGTAATGAACTGACGGTTACAGAATGGGTTGCCGCAATTAACGTAACGTTCACACGGTGTACCGTCAAACCAGTCTTTAGCGATAACAGTATGTTCCTTGCGGTTGATGTCCACACTGATGCGGCCATCGAAAACATACATTTTTCCGTCCCACAGTTCACCCTGAGTCTCAGGGTGCGTACCGTAGTTATGAATCCCACCATGAAGTTGAGCAACATCTTCGAACCCTTCTTTAAGAAGCCAACCACTCAATTTCTCGCAACGTACCCCTCCCGTACAGTAGGTAACGATGCGTTTGTCCATAAATTTTTCTTTGTTTTTCCTGATCCATTCCGGAAGTTCTCTGAAGGATCGGATTTCAGGACGTACAGCACCTCGGAAATGACCCAGATCGTACTCATAATCGTTTCTCGCATCAAGAACGATTGTATTCTCATCTTCCAGCGCTTGTCTGAATTCAGTAGGTTCTAGATATTGCCCAGTAATTTCATTCGGATCGAGGTCGTCTTCACCCAAACTTAGAGAGACGATTTCGGGACGATAACGGACATGCATTTTCTTGAATGCATGCCCCTCCGCAGGATCCATTTTGAAGAACAGGTCATTGAAGCGCTCGTCAGATTTTACAGCTTCCATATAAGCATCAGTCTGCTCGACTGTACCGGAGACAGTTCCGTTAATTCCTTCTTCCGAAACGAGAATGCGCCCTTTTAGCCCGATATCATTACATAAAGCCAGGTGCTCGGTTCTGAATTGTTCAGGGTTGTCTATTTTTACATATTTGTAGTAAAGCAATACACGATAATCACTCATTTAATTTCCTCCTGTTGCTGGGTATGATCTAGTCCATTCTTATGGAATCACTAAAAAGTATAGTCGTTTCGCTTACAAAATGCAAGTAGTCTCAGGGAGTATAGCCATTTCGAATGTAAAATTGACATCTAAGTGTAATATACTTGAAATTTAAACATCTCGACATAATGTTATACTTTATCCAATAAATTAAAACGCTGACATCTAAAAACTATGAATTGACGATTAATGGAGGGGCTTTTGTTGATCAAGAAACTTATACTGTCAACTTTATCAAGTGCACTATTACTTAGTACATTTTCTGCTGTACCGAGTGTATCAGCAGACGATTTTAACGATGCAATTGATGAACAAAGATCAATCATTGAAGAGACCGACAATCAGGTACATAACCTTGAAGAAACAATCAGTTCTCTTCAGGAACAGGTACGCAATGCAGAAGACGAGTTAAAGACTCTCGATCGTGATATCACTGCCAATGAAGATAAAATCAATGAAGTAGTTGAGCGACTGGAAGCAGCTCATGCTGAAATGAAAGAGCTTCAGGAGGAGATTGCTGAACTCGAAGACATTATTTCCAAGCGAACTGAACAGCTGGAAAGTCAGGCCAGAAAAATCCAGGTCGATGGACAGACGACCAGCTATATCGAATTTATCATAGAGGCTGAATCACTAACGGATATCATCGGCCGAATTGATATTGTGTCCAGTCTCGTGTCATCTAACCGTAAACTGGTTCGAGCACAGGTAAGAGACATGGAAGCAGTTGCCGAGAAGCAGGAACGGACTGAACAGACGATCGTTCAACAGAATGCACTGGGTGCTGAACTTGAAGTCATTTCTCAGGACCTCGAACAGCAGAGACTTGAAAAAGAAGTGCTCGTTGCACAGATTGCAGCAGAAAGAGCCACCGCACAGTCTGACAGAGATCGTTATCTTTCGCAGAGAGCTGAAGCAGAACAAGCTGTTTCTCAACTGATTGTAGCACGTGAGGAAGCTGCACAGGCGGCTCGTGAAGCTGAAGAACAGAGACGAGCTGAAGCCGAGCAGCGTGAACAGGAAGAAAGAGAAGCTGCAGCACGTGCTGAAGAAGAGGCTGAAATACAGGTCTCATTATCATCTTCTGAGGATTCTGAGCCGGAATCATCCAGCTCAGAAACTAGTGCCCCAGCTGCACCATCCAACTCAGACCGAAACCAAGCATCTTCTGGAAATAACGGAGGCTCTGCATCAAATACTGAATCATCTAACAACAATAATTCTGGAAACCAAGTCAACTCCAGCACTCCGGCAGAATCAGGAAACAGTTCTGGGGGTAATTCCGGAAATGGAAATAATTTAGGAAACAACTCTGGTAATAACTCAGGCAGTAATTCAGGTAACAATGGTGGTGGAAATGGATCAGGTGGAAGTTCAAATGAATCATCCAACAAGCCTGCACCAGCACCACAACCGTCACCGGCTCCTGCTCCAAGCGGAGGAACAAGCTGGGCAACACTTCAGCCACATGCAACTAGATTGCTGGGAACAAGATACCAGCTGGGAGGAAGTACGGCAAGTGCCCTTGACTGTTCCGGATTTACATCTCTTGTTTTTAGACAAGTAGGCATTTCACTGCCACGTACAGCAGCTGGACAGTATGCCTCTTCAAGAAAGATATCCAGAAGTGACGCGCAACCTGGCGATTTGATTTTCTTCTCTGAAAATGGATCTACAATTTCTCACGTAGGGATATATGTTGGCGGCGGACGCTTTATCGGTTCTCAGACTAGTACGGGTGTCGCGTATACCAACGCTCACACTGGCTACTGGGGTGCTCGATTTGTAGGATACGGAAGATATTAATAGCAAACTCAAAAAGGGACATGCCTGAACGGGCATGTCCCTTTTTGAGTTTATAGCCAGATTTTCCCCCTCAAGTAGTGAACAAGCAACTGATATTGATCCAAGATTCAGCTCTCAGTAATCTCAGCATATTTTTGTAGACCTGCACCCTTTATATATTTGGCTAGGACAGACTTGAGGCTGCATTATAACCTGAGTGGGTTCCAAGACGAATCTTGCGACATACTGAAGCGGACCTTGCACTATGACTTTGATCTGAGAGTCGAATTACCTTCAACTTACAAGCCTCCACATTGTCATTCCATCACTTATACATAATGAAAAAGCAATGAGCGCCCGTCCTGATAATAACGGTGACTCATTGCTCTTTTGTATTCAGATCTTATATTACCCGAACTTTGTCCTGATTTATGCGCTAGACTAAAACAAATCTGACATCAATAAAAATTGACAACTAACTTAAATATAGGAGTCGGTCAGAGTCATGTACTCATCGATATCTGCCAAAACTTCATCAATTGCGGCCTGCCAGAAATCAGGTTGTGTCAAGTCGACGTTCAAGTGTTTTTCAGCCAGATCTTCAGTCGTCATGCTGGCCGTGTCTCTAAGCAGTTCACGGTAGTCATCTTCAAAGGCCGATTCCTGATTCTTCGCATGAGAACAGATCCCCAGGCTGAACAGGAAACCGAATGTATACGGGAAGTTATAGAACGGCACTCCAGTTATGTGGAAATGCAGTTTACTTGCCCAGAACATTGGGTGATAGGTGTCTAGCGCGTTCTGGAATGCTTCTTTTTGAGCATCTTCCATCAGCTGGCTCAGTTCCTTCTCGTCAAGCAGCCCCTTCTGTCTCTGTTCGTAAAAACGTGTTTCAAACAGGTAACGGCTATGAATATTCATGAACATGACAGCAGCACGTGAGATTCTGCTGTCCAGAAGAGCGATTTTTTCTTCAATAGACTCAGCTGCCTCGACTGTCGCACTCGAGATAACCATTTCACAGAATGTTGATGCAGTTTCCGCTACATTCATTGCATAGCGACGGTTCAGATGAGGCAGATCCCTCATAACATGACTATGGTAGGCGTGGCCCAGTTCATGAGCAAGAGTGGATACATTGTTAGCGGAACCGGAAAAAGTCATGAACACTCGGGATTCGCCACTCATAGGCAAGTTGGAACAGTAGGCACCAGGGCGCTTACCATCTCGATCTTCGGCTTCCACCCAGTTCTGTTCAAATGCAGTTTCAGCCAGTTCTTTCATCTCCTGACTGAAAGAAGCAAAGTGATCGACGACGAGAGACTGAGCTTCTTCAAATGAATAAGATTTAGGCTCGAAGTCCCCTAAAGAAATAGGGGCGGTCACGTCTGCCCAGTTGAGCTTGTCTTTGCCCATCAGCTTGGCCTTGCGATTAAGGAAGTCTACCACTTTAGGTTTGTTTTCGGTAATCGTATCCCACATCATATCCAAGGTATCCTTTTTCAGACGGTTGTATTCCAGAGCAGGATCAAGGAAATGGTCTTCTCCTCTGAGCTCATAGGTCTGTAGTCGGAACCCTGCCAGATGATTTAAAGTATCAGCAAACAGTGGCGCCTTGGCGTGCCAGGTCAGCTCCCAGTTATCAAGCAGAGATTCTCGGACAGCAGGGTCCGGATCCCCTGATAACTTATTGGCTGCCTGACCGGCTGACAGAGTGGATAACTCTCCATCTTTTTTAAACGGCACACGTATACTGTTCACTAGAGACTGATAGACGTTCCCAAAGCCTTCCAGACCATCCAGTGAGAGCTGCTGTATGATGCGTTCTTCTTTTTCAGATAAAAGCTTTTTACCTTTTTCTCTTTTTTCATTCAGATTGAAGGAACTCTGTTTAAGTCCTTCATGAGCAATCAGTTCAGTCCATTGATCTTCAGGAACAGCTTTCAGCTTTTTCATAAATAAAGTCTCTACATCGCTCATCTCACTGCCCAGACGGCTGAGTTCATTAACGCGTTTGGCCGCCTTGGAATCATCCACGTTGGCAGAAAGGATGCCTCTTGAAAATGTTGATGCTTCTGATAAGTTGTCATAAGCAGTCTGGCGCTTGTCCAGAAAATCGAGCAGCTCAGTAGTATGAGAATTGGCCTGCTCAGCCGACCAGTTTATAATCAGTTTTTTAGCTTCTGAAATCGTCTCTCTGATGCCGTCAATAAACTGACTCAGTTCCTCAGAATCACTTCCCCCTTTAAAAATCCGTTCCATATCCCAGTTCAATTGTGTTTGCATACAGTCTCCCCCTTAGTTGATTGCTTTCATTGTATCGTTTTTTCCTTTTCATATAAAGGGACATCAGTTAGAATAATAGTATTGACTAATGGAGTGTGTAAAAATATGAGAAAAAAAACAAGTACTGCAGATAACATCTATCTTCTTTCTGCCTTTGTTGTGATGGCTATTTTGTACTACAGTTCCTCTATGAGCTATCAGGAGCAGACGGTCCAGCCAATTCTTAATCAATGGCTTGAAAATGAACCGTTCAGAGGGCTGCTGGAGCGTATGGCATTTATGTATGCAGGCAGTGAAGTCAGTATCGAAGCAAGTGGTTATGTTGGATTCTTAGAGTTTTTCCTTAGAAAAGGGGCCCATTTCATTTCTTATTTCTTTTTAGGCCTGTTCTGGTACTTAGGATTAAGAAACAGAGTGGACAATCCGTACTTAACTGTACTGCTGGCTGTGATGCTGTCGATAGGCTATGCGTCATTTGATGAATTAAGGCAGTCCTTTCATCCAAACCGGACAGCGTTGATGGAAGATGTCATTCTGGATACTGCAGGAGCTGTGACTGGGGTCATTTCCGGCCTGCTGTCCACTAAACCACGCAGAAGGCGATCGCGTGTCAAAGCCTGATTCAACGGACTGACTAAAGACGGCAATGAAAGCGCAACCTGACCACCTTGAATGACAAAAGATTTTTGGTATAATAACAAAGGACAAACACTAAGATCAGGAAAGAGGAAATAGAATGGCAGGACATTCCAAGTGGAAAAATATTCAGCATCGTAAAGGTGCACAAGATGCAAAAAAAGGAAAGATTTTCCAGAAATTGTCAAAAGAAATCTATCAGGCTGCAAAAGATGGCGGTACTGATCCCGATACGAATGCTGCACTGAGACTGGCTGTAGACAAAGCCAAAGCAAACAATATGCCTAACGACAACGTCGACCGCGCAATCAAGCGTGCCACTGATTCAGGTCAGGGAGCTGACTATAAAGAAGTGCTGTATGAAGGATACGGACCAAGCGGAATTGCTGTTCTGGTTTATGCCCTAACTGATAACCTTAACCGCTCGAGCACAAATATTCGAGTGGCATTCGACCGTAATGGTGGATCAATGGGAGAAAAAGGAACGGTCAACTATATGTTCGACCGCAAAGGCTATATTGCAATCAGCAGAGAAAATCTCGATATCGATGAAGACGACATGCTGATGCACGTACTGGAAGCTGGCGGAGAAGAACTGGAAACGTCCGACGATGTCTTTGAAATCTATACCGAAGCAACGGAATTCGCTCAAGTACGGGACGCACTGAAAGAAGCAGGTTTCGAGCTGGACCAGTCGGAACTGACGATGATTCCACAGACTACTGTACCTGTTCCTGAGGATAAAGTCAGTGTGTTTGAAAAACTGATCGATGCTCTTGAAGATGATGATGACGTCAGCGACGTTTACCATAATGCAGACATTTAAAATAATTTCACTTAACGTAATTCCGAAAGAAGTCTCCCACTTCTAAACGTATGGGTACGAAGCACCAGTGAAAGTGGGAGATGAATTTCGGTCAAGCGATAGCTTGAAGTCGCGAACTTCCGTTTCATTTGGTATACTTCTTGTGTAGACGAAAACCAAGTCTATACTTAGGCGATAACCAAGCCTACTAAGTATTCCTTGGCATTAGCCAAGTAAAAGAAAACCTATGAGGCAGGGACTGCCTTTTGAGCCTACCCATATCCGATTCCTCTGTCTGCATGAATTTTGTGCAAACAAGAATGGAGTTCGTAGGAAGCTCCCACTTCAAAATCCAAAGGATTTAAGTGGTGGGTAGTTCACTAGGCACTGGACAGAAAATTTGTCCAATGTCTATTTTTTTTCGTCACTTTTAAGATAAAAGAACAATATATATAGTAGACAGAAATATTTTATGGAGGGGTGGTAAAAACTGGATACCGAATTATTCGCACAGCATCTTCTGACAGTCGCTGATTCTTACCGAACGAGTGATATACATGTTCTGCCGGAACAGAAACACTATGATATCTATTTCCGGTTGAATGGACAGATGGACAAACAGTTCTATCTGGATAGAGAAGAAGGGGGACGGCTCATATCGTTATTTAAATACTTGTCGAATATGGATGTCGGTGAGAAAAGGCGACCTCAAAGCGGATCGATGACGTTTCAGCTCGAAAAGAAAGCCATTGACCTGAGATTCTCCACGATCAGTAACTACCAGAGTCAGGAGTCTCTGGTAATCAGGCTTTTAAAGCAGAAAGAAACAGACGTGTCAGACATCGGGACATTCTTTCAGTATGAATGGCAGCAGCTGAAAAAACTGGCCGATGCCAAATCGGGGCTCCTTCTCTTTTCAGGTCCTGTGGATTCAGGTAAGACGACCACGATGTATCATCTGGTTAAAAACAGGATAAGAGGTGAAAAACAGCAGGTGATTACAGTAGAAGATCCCGTTGAGATTGAAGAAGTCTCCTTCTTGCAGACACAGGTCAATGAGACGGCGGGCGTATCATATGAACACTTGCTGAAAAGTTCTCTCAGACATCACCCGGATGTGATCATCGTTGGAGAAATAAGGGATGAAGAAACGGCACGAATGGTCATTCGAGGCGCCCTGACTGGTCACTTGATCGTGGCATCGATCCATGCCAAAAACTGCACAGGGGTCATATCCAGGCTGATGGAACTGGGAATCAGTCGGCCATTGCTCCAGCAGACACTGATAGGGATATCTTTTCAGACGCTGCTTCCACTTTACTGTCCCTTGTGTGAAACAGACTGTCGAACCTTCTGTACCCATTATCCCAGAGATCAGAAACGTGCCGCTTTATTCGAAGTCAGAACTGGGGAAGCACTCAAAAGGAGTCTGGGGGAGTCGGGAGAAAAGAAATCCCGTGAAGATGCGCCACGTTCATTTAATCATTTACTGGAAAAGGTGACTGCTTATGGCTATATTTCGAAACAGACCTGCGACCGCTACCTCATTCCTGAGCACTAAGGTCCTTTACCTCCAGGGTCGCTTTCTGTCGCGACTTGGAAGACTTCTGGGAGAAGGGTTTTCCATGAAAGAGGCACTGGACTTTCTGAGAACACTCGAAAAAAAGGAAGCGGCGGGATGGGCAGACACGATCAGACAGGAAATACTTGAAGGAAGAGAACTGTCAGCTGGAGTCAGACGATGCGGCTTTCCCGAATCGGTGAGCACACAGATTCACTTTGCTTTGTATCATGGACACCTGCATGAAGCCATATCGCATGCGGGGCGGCAGCTGATGAAACGAGCAGAGCGCAAACGAAAGCTACTTAGCATTATTCAGTACCCGCTGATGCTGACAGGCTTTATTGTAGTCATGCTGTTTATGATGCGGTACATTCTCATCCCTCATATTGAACAGATTACTTCGTTCCAGTCCGAGGTCATGCCGTTGAGCACGCGCCTGATTGTTATACTGGTCTACCGGACACCCGAGGGCCTGGCACTGTTTGCTGGTCTGATCACAACAGCAATTCTCATATTTAAAAAAGCGAACAGCAGGAAAAGTGAAGTCGAGAAACTGAATACACTCACCAGATGGAGCCGCTCCACATTATTCACGCTTTACTGGAGCCAGTATTTTGCTTACGAGTGGGGCCAGCTGATCAAGGGAAGCTGCAGTCTCCTTGAAGTCATCACAATTATGAAAGGAGAGCAGAGCTCGAAGCTGGTCAAGGATATAGGGAAGCGAATCGAGAATGAAATGCTTAAGGGCATGTCTTTTTCTGAAGCTCTAACCCCCTATCACTTTTTAAACGAAGAACTGAAGGAAGTGATTCGTCAGGGTGAGCTTTCCGGAAAACTTGGCCATGAACTGACAATGTTTGCTCACAGCTGTGAAGAGGATTTTGACCGGAAGACAGAACAGCTGATGGATCTGATCCAGCCCATTGTTTTTGTAGGTGTTGCATTAGTCATTGTTGCGATTTATGCCGCCCTGCTGCTCCCCACATTTACTGTTATGGATACATTTTAAAGGAGGAAAAATAAATGATAAATAGATTACGCAATAGATTAAAGAAGGAAAATGGCTTCACACTGATTGAAATGTCTCTGGTCCTGCTGATCATATCTGTGCTCCTGTTATTGTTCGTCCCTAACCTGTCCAAAAGGCAAGAATCAGCAAACGATACTGGAACTGATGCGATCGAAACAGTCCTGCAGAGCCAGGTGGATTTGTATAAAATAGAAGAAAAGAAAAACCCTGAAAGTTTCGATGTAATGGAAAATGAACAGTATCTGACACCTAATCAAGCCGATCGGGCCAATAAAGAATTTCAGTTGAATGGCGGCATTGTGACGAAAAAAGCTAAGTGACAGGTGAATCATGACGTGGTCAATGAATAAAGAAGAGGGCATGACGCTGATCGAAACACTACTGGTGCTCACTGCTCTGTCCATTATTATCTCAATACCTGCTGTTCAGTTCAGTCGACTCAAAGAAAGATCTGAAACAGCCCTGTTCTTTGAAACCTTTCAGTCGAGTGTCACCCTCATGCAGAACTATGCGATACTTAATGATAAATGGACAGTCATCGAATTCAGGCGTCCACTTAAAGATATATCATTCAGAGTAGCGGGTGAACGGGGGCATCCGATCGAACACAAACTGTCTCTGCCGGATCACATCTCATTATTGAATGATCTGACTGAATTCAGGTTTTCAAGAGGGACGGGACATATAAGAGGACATGAGGTCATCAGATTCCGCACACCGGAAGGAATTGTAGAGTTTGCCTTCCAGCTGGGAAGTGGCCGATATGAAATCAGGTAAATGGAGAAAAAGCGGAGGGTTCATCCTTATGGAAGCCCTGATCAGCTTGAGTCTGATCACACTAGCAGTATGCAGCATGCTTCCGTTCCTTGTGGATACTTTTGTGATCAGAGAAGAAGCAAAACTAAACGTGGAAACCAGCAGAGTTCTTTACGAAACAGCTCAGTTCTGGGATAGAACATATCAGTCGAATGCGATGATGGTGGACGGCAAGCTGATCGTAGTTATCGAAAATGACAATCGAATCACAGTCAAAGGAGAGAAGATCAGTGATCAGATGGTGGAAATCCTGTCAGTCAAATGGAAAAAATGATCAGGGACTGACTTTGATCGAATGCCTCGTTACTATCCAGGTCATAAGTGCTATGGTCCTGCTTTTTTCTTTCGCTCTCAGCCAGTTTACAGCACTTGAAAGACAGGTGAATGATGACAGACAGATCGAGTGGCACCTCTTCTTGAACTATCTCGAACAGGATCTGAAAGACAAGGTGGTCACGGATGTGAAGGGTGAGACGATTACTTTCAAAAAGGTGGTGGATGGTGTAGTGCAGGAGGAGCCCATGACCTACAACCGCTATAAAAATCTATATAGGAGAAGTGTGCGTGGACTGGGGCATCACCCTGTTCTAATGAGGATCAGTACCTTCTCAGCCGAAAAGAAAGATGACCAGCTGATATTAAAGGTCACTTTTGATAACCTGGAATCATACAGAGGCATAGTGAAGGTGGTGGATCATGTTCTGGAGTAAGGGCTTCGCAGATTCTATACGAAGCGATGAGGGGAGCACGCTATTGTCTGCACTCATTATGCTCATGTTTACTTCGTTCCTATTGTTGTCATCGGTCACAGTCCTCAAGCATCAGATGATCCAGTACAGGCAGACGGCTCTCAGCTATGAAGCCAGAACGATGATTGAAATGACAGAAGTTCTTTTAAAAGATGATTTTGATGATGATCAGTCTTATCCCAGTGAAGTGAGATTTTCATCAGGGAGCACAACAGTGAGCAGGCTCACCGATACACGATTTCTTATCAAGGCAGAACTGAACAATCAGCATACTAGTCAGAAAACAGTTGAGCTGGCAGTGAAGCCTGTAGAACCGAGTACACCCCTAAAAACAGACGAAAGCATTGATGACGAAGCAGTGGGAGATGAGCCAGAGGCCACACCAGAAGTCAAGGATGTAAAAGACCATCAGGATGAATGAAACAACATACTAAGCATAAATTGATTTGAGCATCAGTGGGCCAGACTGAAGAGAGCCTGCTGATGCTTTTCGCTGTTCAGCTGTCCTGAATATAGGTGTTGGGAACCGGATGTACAATGGCTGCCCATTCGTTTCTTTTTTAATTCAGCTTTGCTATAATAAAACAGATGAACGAAGAGCTGTACGATAAACTATAGAATAGGGTGTTCAAATGTTACGAGTAAAAGCCGTTCAAACAGAACTGAAGAAACAGGAGCTTGATGCACTGCTGGTTACGAGTCCGTTTAATCTCCGCTATGTCTCCAACTTTACGGGAACAACTGGACTGGGTGTCATCACTCACGACAAAGCCTACTTTGTCACCGACTTCCGCTATACTGAACAGGCTGCTGAGCAGGCAGAAGGGTACGAAATCATCCAGAACACTGGACCGATTTTTGATGAAGTCAAAGCACTAGTTGAAAAAGAATCGATTGCAAACCTTGGATTCGAGACAAATTTCATGACTTTTTCAAATTACGAACTGCTGAATTCACTTGTGGAATGCAGGCTGACTCCTGTAAGCGGCCTTATCGAGTCCTTAAGAGAAATCAAGGAAGAAAGCGAAATTGAAACAATACAGAAAGCAATTAAGATCACTGAATACGCCTTCGAAGAAATCCTTCATTTCATCAAACCTGGCGTGACAGAGGTAGAAGTAGCCAATAAACTGGATTTTCTGATGAGAGAAGAAGGTGCCAGTGGAGTATCATTCGATACGATCGTGGCCAGCGGAAAGCGTTCTGCGATGCCTCACGGAGTAGCGAGCGATAAGGTTATCGAACAGGGAGACATGATCACGATCGATTTCGGGTGCTACTATAACGGATATGTATCAGACATGACTCGTACATTTGCATTAGGTGACCCTGGAGAAGAGCTGAAGAAGATTCATCAGATCGTTCTCGACGCAAATCTAAAAGTAACTGAGCAGATCAGGGCTGGAATCACAGGGAAGGATCTGGACGCTGTAGCCAGGGATTATATTACAGAAAAAGGGTATGGTAAAGCTTTCGGGCACTCAACTGGACACGGGATCGGACTTGAAGTGCATGAAGGCCCTGGAATCAATTTCAAGAATGAAAATGTACTGGTCAGCGGGAATGTCATCACAAACGAACCTGGGATCTATATACCTGGACTTGGTGGCGTTAGAATCGAAGATGATCTGGTCGTCACTGATAGTGGCAGCAGAAACCTTATGAGCGTATCAAAAGAACTGATTCAGCTTTAAGGAAAGCCTTGTGAAGAGTAGTGATTTCAAATAGGTTTTCGCTTTAAATCATGTTACAATAAAGAGAGAATTAAAATACGTTTTATTTATGCCGTATTTTAAATTAGGAGGAAAACAGGTAATGATTTCAACAAGTGAATTTAAAACAGGTCTGACGATTGAATACGATGGAAGCATCTGGAGAATCATGGACTTCCAGCACGTAAAACCAGGAAAAGGTGCGGCATTTGTCCGTTCTAAACTTAAAAATCTGAGAACCGGTGCAATTCAGGATAAAACATTCCGTGCTGGCGAAAAGATGGAAACCGCTCATATCGAAACGAAAGAGATGCAGTATCTTTATGAGAATGGTGGAAACCACGTCTTCATGGATACTCAGACATATGAACAACTTGAAATTCCTGGCGAACGTATTGAAGATGAACTGAAATTCATGAAAGAAAATATGGAAGTCGAAATCATGATGTACGGCCATGAAGTCCTTGGTGTTGAACTTCCTAAAAAAGTCGAGCTGAAAGTGGTAGAAACAGAGCCTGGAATCAGAGGCGACACAACAGGCGGAGGATCCAAGTCTGCAACACTTGAAACTGGGGCAGTTGTAACTGTACCTTTATTCGTCAACGTTGATGACATGCTGGTCATCAACACAGATGAAGGAAGCTACGTTTCCCGAGCTTAATCATTACATCGATTCAGTAAAAGGAGGAAGAGTGATGAGTGAAAGAATAGTCGATACAAATAGAACAAATCTAATAGGTGAAATCGAAGTGGCTCCTGAAGTACTGGAAGTCATTGCCGGTATTGCTGCCAACGAAGTGGATGGCGTCTATGCCATGCAAGGCCGCTTCTCTAAAACAATGAAAAATGTTTTCGGCAAAGCCAATCATAAAAAAGGTGTTCATTTGAATACAGATGAAGACGGGCTGAAAGTAGATATATACTGCTACTTCAAATTTGGCGTGAACGTGCCTGTCGTAGCTCAGACCATTCAGCAGCGAGTACGCGAACAAGTGCTGCATATGACCGATATTTCACTTGCTGAAGTGAACATTCATATTGCAGATATTGTACCTGAAAAAACTACAATCCAGGAATTGTTCGATCTGGATACGGAAGAAGATGAAAAATAGTGACTACTGTAAGGCGTGTGATAAGGGAAAAAGCCTTTCAGTCTCTTTTCCAGTTATCCACACATGATGAACTGACCGCTGACCAGGCCATTCGACTGGCATTGGAAAGTACCTTGTCTTTTGATGAGGGGCGTACGATCGAAGAGGCTATGAAAGATGCGTTGCCTGAGGAAAAGAATACTCAGCAGATCGTGACGGATGCGCTGCATTATCTCAGAAGACTGGTTGTCGGTACAAGAGATAACAAAGAAGTGATTGATGAGACAATCACCAGACATCTAAAAAACTGGTCTTTGAATCGTCTTGAACGTACCAACAGGCTGCTGCTTGAGCTGGCTGCATATGAACTGCTTTTTGAAGCAGAGACGGATAAGCGTATCGTCATGAATGAAGCGATCGAGCTGGCTAAGACATTCAATGATGAAAAGGCAAGTAAATTCATAAATGGTGTCCTGCAGAGCATTGCAGATGAGAATAAAGTTTGAGCACTTTTTTCTGTCAGATATCCGCCAGTTCCGGATATGAAGAAATGAAATGTGACGCAGACAGCAAGAGAGGGCGGGGAAATAGAGTGTAGACCACATTCTATTTTTTTGCTCTTTTTATTTTCATCCAGCATCAGAACTTTAGAAAGGAGTTTGCTATGAGTGAAGACTACCTTACTGTCTCCCAGCTGACGACATATGTAAAAAGAAAATTTGATTACGATCCTTATCTTGAACGTGTTTTTGTTAAGGGAGAGATTTCGAATTACAATCCTCACCGCAGGAATTCTCATCAGTATTTCAGCATTAAAGATAAAGATGCCAAACTGTCAGTGGTCCTGTTTCAGCGGGAAGCCAGAAAACTGAACGTCGAATTGGAAGAGGGCATGAGCGTTATGGCTGTAGGTCGCTTGTCTGTCTATGAAAAGAACGGGACTTACCAGCTTTATATTGAACACATTGAACCAGAAGGACTTGGACAGCTCTATGCAGCTTACGAAAAGACTAAAAAGAAACTGACGGAAGAAGGCTGGTTCGATGCATCACGCAAACAGCCCCTGATTCGCTTTCCTAAAAGAATTGCTGTGGTAACCAGTCCGAGCGGAGCAGTAATCAGAGATATTCAGACAACTATAGAAAGACGATTTCCTATAGTTGAACTCACTCTTTACCCTACTTTAGTTCAAGGAGACAAAGCCGCCGATTCGATCGTAAAAAGCATTAAGAAGGCGGACAGGACGGGCGATTTCGATACGATCATTGTCGCCCGGGGAGGCGGATCGTTTGAAGACCTGTTTCCATTTAATGAAGAAAAAGTGGCGCTGGCAATTGCTCATGCGAAGACACCAGTCATATCATCAGTTGGACATGAAACGGATACGACACTTGCAGATCTTGCCGCAGACGTCAGAGCTGCGACACCAACTGCAGCAGCTGAACTGGCGGTACCTGTATTGACGGAAGAAATAGGTAAGATCGATCTGACAAGACAGAGACTGGTCCAGGCGATGCAGACACTTATTCGTCAGGAAAAAGAGCGGGTAAAACGAATGGAGCAATCGTATATATTCAGGCAGCCCGAGCGGTTGTATGATGGATACAGCCAGAATCTTGACCAGCTCACGGATCAGCTGATCAGAAGCACGGATCAGAGGCTTCAGTCGGCACGTCAGAAGAGGGATATGCTGAATCAGCAAGTGCGTTCCTACAATCCTATGTCCCGAATCAGGCAGGCCAGGATTGATAATGAGAGACTGAAAAAACAGCTGTATACATTATCAAGGCAGGTTGTCGAAAACAAGTCAAGACAAGTGGATCATCTCATTCAGTCACTGGATCTCCTTTCCCCACTAAATATACTAGGAAGAGGATTCGCTGTTGCCAGACAAAATCAGACTATTATCAAGTCAACTGAACAGATTAACATAAATGAATCACTGGATGTCACCATTTCAGACGGAACAGTCAAAGCGAATATAACTGGAATCAGTAAAGACACTCTTATAAATAAAAGCAGCGAGGAGTAGAAGCAGTGGATAAAGAAAAAACGTTTGATGAAGCAATGAAGGATCTTGAAGGAATTGTTCAGAAGCTGGAGCAGGGGGATGTCCCACTTGAAGAAGCACTCGATCAGTTTCAGGAAGGAATCAATCTGAGCCGATACTGCAAACGCATTATAGAGGATGCAGAAAAAACAGTTACACGTATGGTCAATGAAGACAGCAGTGAAGATATTGCTGATAGCTGATAAAAAAACTGATAAATCAGATGACATGAGACTAGGGGCTATTGAAGATACAATGACGCAATGAATCGTGAGTAGTCGATTACTAAAAAATTAAAGGAGTATCAAATGAATTTTCAGACATTCGTTAAAGATTTTAAACACCCATTCGAACGGTATATGAGAGAGGCTATCCCGGACAGTAGCAGAACTCAGCTGGAAGCATCCATGCGCTACTCCCTTGAAGCTGGAGGTAAACGCCTGAGGCCACTGATTCTTTTCGCTGTTCTCAAAGCATTCAACAAACCGGTCGAGCAGGCTTTCCCATATGGGGCAGCACTTGAGATGATCCACACCTACTCACTGATCCATGATGATCTTCCAGCAATGGATGATGATGACCTTAGAAGAGGGAAACCGACAAACCACATAGAATACTCCGAAGCGACTGCTATCCTTGCAGGAGATGCACTGCTGACCAAGGCCTTTGAACTGATGACGCAGGGAGCAGCGGACGATGCCATCAAGCTTAAACTGATCAGATCTTTATCTCAAGATGCAGGTCACGAAGGCATGGTTGGCGGCCAGCAGGCGGATATGAACGGGGAACATACTACCTTGACTCTTGAAGAACTGGAGTCGATCCATGCAAGAAAAACAGGTAAGCTTATCCGTTTTGCTTTCTACGCCGGAGGACTTCTTGCAGATGTGAAAAATGAAACAGTTACTGATCTTGAAGAAATGGCCTATACTTTAGGACTGGCTTATCAGGTGAGAGATGATATCCTGGATGTTCAAGGGGATGAAAAAGATTTAGGTAAGCGGACTGGAGCGGATGCCAGATTAGGAAAGAGTACCTATCCGGCATTACTAGGGCTTGAAGAGGCAAATGATCTGTTCAGGGAGAAGCTTGAAAAAGCACTGACATTGAACAGCCAGATTAAAGAGCGTGAGGCTGTTTATGACGACGAACTGCTGGCATCCTTCATTCGCTCATTAGAAATCGAAGAATTGTCTTGAGGTGTGGACATGAAAAAAGAACGTGCAGATGACCTGCTGATCCGTCAGGGTTGGGCAGAAGATCGTGAAAAAGCCAAACGACTTATTATGTCCGGTAAAGTTTATACAAGCAAGGAAGAACAGATTTTTACTTCTGGCGAAAAGTGGCTTGGAGATACGCTTGTCTATGTCAAAGGCGCTGAACAGCTGTATGTCAGCCGGGGGGGAAAGAAACTTGAGCGCGCTCTGGACTACTTTAAGATTGACCTGACTGATCAGATTGTACTGGATATCGGCGCATCAACTGGCGGCTTTACTGATGTCTCCTTGCAAAACGGTGCCCGACTGGTCTACGCTCTGGATGTAGGAACGAATCAGCTTGCCTGGAAACTGAGGATTGATGAGCGTGTCAGTGTTATGGAACAGACCAACTTCAGAACCTGCCGACCTGAAGACTTTACCCAGGGACAACCCACTGCCGCAACGATCGATGTCTCGTTCATCTCCTTAGAGAAAATTTTTCCTGTATTGAAAGATATTCTTGCTGAAGATGGTACAGTCATAGCTCTGATTAAACCACAGTTTGAAGCTAGAAGAGAAGATGTGGGTGAACGTGGCATCATTACTGACCCCGAAGTCCACAAATATGTCATTCATGATATCATTTCATTTCTGTATGAATTAGGTATGACTACAGAAGGGATTATCCCTTCACCTATTAAGGGTGGCAAAGGGAACAAAGAATATTTAGCGTATATAAAGAATCGGTCTGCGAAGGATAAATCGCTTGATTACTGGCTGCATAAACTTATTACTGACTCGTTGTTTTCCTGAACACTTAAAAAGTATGCATATAATTTAATAAAAGATGATAAGTTCTTTTCTTGGCACTCAGTTAGAAATGATGTATACTTAAACTGAATATACTGTATAAATATACTGTGTTATTTAGTTCGCAAGGGCATAGGAGTGAATGAAGTGAAGAAAAAAGAGAGACATCAACTATTACGGGAACTGGTGCAACAGGAGGTTATTCAGAAACAGGGAGACTTCGTCGATATCCTGCAAAAACGCGGAATCGATATTACTCAGGCGACGATTTCGAGAGACATTAAGGAACTTCAACTCATCAAAGTACCTGCTCAAGAAGGTGGCTATCAGTACAACCTGCCTCCAGAAATGAATTATAACATTTCCAAGAAACTGGCAAGACTGATGAAAGATGCCTTCGTTTCAATCGACACTCAAAAAGAATTTGTTCTGATCAAGACGTTACCGGGTAATGCATTTGCTTTGGGTACATTGATCGAGACAGCGAAATACCAGGAAGTGTTCGGATGTATATCTGGTGATGATACTGTCCTGATAATTTGTCGGGATGAGGACAGTGCTGAACGTTTCCAGAGAAGAATTATTTCCTTCATTTAAATGATCTGATGAACAGGAGGTTTATCTTTGCTAGAATCGTTAAAAATTAGAGATTTTGCAATTATTCAGGATCTGTCACTGGACTTCAGAACTGGCATGACTGTCCTGACAGGTGAAACTGGCGCAGGAAAATCAATCATTATCGATGCGGTCGGTCTCCTGGCAGGTGGTAGAGGATCCAGCGAATTTGTCCGGTATGGTTCAAAGAAATGTGTTCTGGAAGGCCAGTTCTCCTATCAGAAGACGGAGACGTTGACTGCGCTTCTGGAAGAAAACGCGATTGATGAAGAAGAAGCCACATTGCTGATCCAAAGAGAAATATTTGCCACTGGACGCAATGTCTGCCGAATTAACGGCAGTATCGTCACCATTGCTGTCCTGAAAGAAGTGGGTTCTCAGCTGATCGACATCCATGGTCAGAACGAGCACCAGGAGCTGATGGTGTCTGATAACCATATTCATCTGCTGGATTATTACGGACCGAGTGAACTGGATCGGCTGAAAAAAGAATACCAGTCAGTATTCAGTGAATACAGGCAGCTTGAAAAAGAACGCAGAGAATGGGAAATCAATGAACAGGAGCTTGTGCAGCGTATCGATATTCTGAAATATCAGGTAGAAGAAATCAAAGCTGCCGATCTTCACCTCAATGAAGAAGAAGAGCTTAAAGAAGAGGAACAGAAGCTTGCGAACCATCAGTCGATTGTCGAAGCCCTGTCCTCAAGTTATACCATTCTTCAAGGAGAAGAGATAAGCGGACTGGATCTAATCGGACAGGCAATGGAGAAAATGGAAAGTATTTCGGATATGGATGATAAATTCAGACAGATATCTGAAACACTTTCTGCTGCATTCTTCCAGCTTCAGGAAGTATCCAGTGACTTGTATTCTGAAATGGATCATCTTGAATATGACGAAGAACGCCTTAACGAGATCGAAGAACGTCTCAACATCATTCAGCAGCTGAAACGGAAATATGGGAATACTGTTGAATCGATTCTGATCCATTACGAAGAAGCTGTCAGTGAACTGGAAAAGCTTGAAAACCGGGAAGAACAAGTGGATATGCTCAGCAAGAAGACAACTCAGTTGAGGGAACGGGCTGTAAGTCTGGCTGGAGACTTGACGAAAATCAGAAAAGAGACTGCTGAAAGGCTGGAAGTGGCCATTCTTGAACAGCTGAAAGAACTGTACATGGAAAAAGTCCAGTTTTCAGTGAATTTCAAAGAAGGATCAGATCAGGGAACTGCTGATTCCATCTTATCCGCCCAAGGCCAGGACAAAATCGAATTTTTTGTAGCAACTAACCCAGGGGAACCCTTGAAACCACTTGCGCGTGTCGCATCCGGAGGAGAACTCTCTCGTATGATGTTGGCAATGAAAACTATCTTCTCCAGGTCGCAAGGCATTACAAGCATCATTTTTGATGAAGTGGATACTGGTGTCAGCGGAAGAGTGGCTCAGGCCATAGCAGACAAGATTTATTCAGTGGCCTACCATTCTCAAGTCTTATGCATCACTCATCTGCCTCAAGTTGCAGCGCGGGCAGATCAGCACTTGTATATACGAAAAGAAGTGGCTAACGACCGGACGACCACCTATGTTGAACAACTGGCCGAGAAAGAACGGACAGAAGAAATTGCCCGTATGCTTTCAGGTGAGGAACTAACGCAACTGACTATTGAAACTGCTCAGGAATTACTGAAACTGGCTGATAAAAAGAAAAAGCAGGTATAAAAAAACCCTCTTTGCACCACTGAATAAGGGGCCAAGAGGGTTTTTGTCAATTATATTATAGAATCACACTTAAAATCGAAGCAAATGCAGGAATAGCCATCGACAGGAGCAGCACCCAAATAATGATTTTAGAAGCAGTGCTTGTTGATCCTTTTTCTCTTCGTTTCTTAGGCATAAGTGTACACCAACTTTCCTGAGAACTTTCAGCTATTAGTGTACTTAAAGTGCTGTCATAATGCAAGTCTTTATTAGAGAGTTTCAAAAGTGTTCAAATTTTGATAATATAATTACGAGTAAGATATGCAGGTCTGACTTTTTTGAGCGGTCAGCTGCATCAAAAATGAGAGGAGATTTACTATGAGTAAACAGCAAGTCGGCGTTATCGGTATGGCTGTCATGGGTAAGAATCTGGCTTTGAATATTGAAAGCAGAGGCTACTCCGTGTCGATTTATAACCGTACAGGATCAAAAACAGATGGGGTCATCGAAGAGAACCCCGGCAAGAATCTGACTGCAACGTATGAATTGGAAGAATTTGTCGACTCTCTGGAAGTACCTAGAAAAATCGTTTTGATGGTACAGGCAGGGAAAGGGACAGATGCTGTCATCAAACAGCTGCTACCTCACTTGGATAAAGGAGATATTTTGATCGATGGAGGGAACACCTTCTATCAGGATACGATCCGCCGCAGCAAGGAACTTGCTGATTCAGGCATCAACTTTATCGGAACTGGCGTGTCCGGTGGAGAAGAAGGTGCTCTGAAAGGACCAGCGATCATGCCAGGTGGTCAGAAGGAAGCTTATGATCTTGTAGCGCCGATCCTGGAACAGATTGCTGCCAAAGCACCTGCTGATGGAGAGCCATGTGTCACATACATTGGTCCAGATGGAGCGGGACACTATGTGAAAATGGTCCATAACGGCATCGAATACGGCGATATGCAGCTAATTGCTGAGTCTTATCACATTTTGAAAGACGTTGTCGGCTTGTCAAATGAAGAAATTGCTGATGTATTCAAGGAATGGAATACTGGTGAACTGGACAGCTTCCTGATCGAAATCACAGCAGATGCGTTAACTAAAAAAGATCCGGAAACAGGCAAGCACATGATCGATATCATTCTTGACCGTGCCGGAAACAAAGGAACAGGAAAATGGACGTCGCAGAGTGCGCTTGACCTGGGACTGCCTCTCCCACTGATCACAGAATCAGTTTTTGCCCGCTACATCTCTGCACTGAAAGACGAACGTGTAGCAGCGAGCAAAGTTCTGCCTAAGCCGGAAATGAAAGCCTTCGAAGGCGACAAGAAAGAAGTCATCGAAAAAATCAGAGAAGCCCTGTACTTCAGTAAAATCATGAGTTACGCTCAAGGATTTGCACAAATGGGAACTGCTTCAAAAGAGTACAACTGGAACCTGAAATACGGTGACATTGCAAAAATCTTCAGAGCTGGCTGTATCATCAGAGCGCGTTTCCTTCAGAAAATCACTGAAGCCTATGAGCGTGAACCACAGCTTAAAAACCTAGTACTGGATGACTATTTCATGGACATCACTGAACGTTATCAGCAGTCAGTAAGAGATCTGGTCGGACTTTCTGTTCAGGCAGGTGTTCCTGTGCCGGCATTCTCATCAGCGATCGCTTATTACGATTCTTACCGTTCAGAACGTCTGCCTGCAAACATCATTCAGGCACAACGTGATTACTTTGGAGCGCATACCTATGAACGCGTCGATAAAGAAGGCACGTTCCACTTCGACTGGTATGGAAATGAAGGCGAAGAAAGCTGGGATTAAGCCAATTGTGTCATTGATTAAAAAATAGTATGAAGATAGTGGGTTTTCAATTAGAAAACCTGCTATTTTACTGTTATAATAGCTTTAATAGACGATTTCTTTCGTTCCCTTGAATGAGAAACTGTGTTACACTAAAGAAGCCTTGTGACAGGAACTGAAGGGGATCACCCGTAAACAAAATGAAACAGGTAAATTAAGCTAGGAGTGAAAACATTGGCAAATATTTTGATCATTGAGGACGAGAAGAATCTGGCCAGATTCGTCGAACTTGAACTGAACCATGAAGGGTTTAGGACAGAAGTACGTTTCGATGGACGTTCAGGACTGGAAGCGGCACTGGATGAAGAGGAAAGCTGGGATATCATTCTCCTTGACCTGATGCTTCCTGAACTGAACGGCATAGATGTAGCTCGTCGCATAAGACAAGTCAGCAATGTGCCGATCATCATGATGACTGCCCGCGATTCAGTTATTGACCGTGTATCAGGTTTCGATCACGGTGCTGATGACTATGTCGTCAAACCGTTTGCGATCGAAGAACTGCTTGCCCGCATGCGTGCACTGCTTCGTCGAATCGAAATTGAAACTGAAGAAAACGTCAGCCGTCAGACAACCATCACTTATAAGGACATTATTGTCGAGAAGGAAAACCGCGTCGTCAAGCGTGGCGATGAAGTCATCGAGCTGACTAAAAGAGAGTACGAACTGCTTGTGGAACTTATGGAGAATGTCAACGTCGTTCTGTCTCGTGAAGTCCTGCTTAATAAAGTATGGGGCTACGAAACAGAAGTCGAAACGAATGTTGTCGACGTCTACATCAGATATCTTCGTAACAAGATCGATGTAGCTGGCAAGGAAAGTTACATTCAGACTGTTAGAGGAACTGGATACGTGATGCGCACGTGAAACAGCAGGCAGCCATCGATACGACAGCAGTAAACCAGCAGAAGCGTATTTCTCTGAGATGGAAGTGGACGATCGGGGCTGCAATTGCACTATTTCTTACCTATACGATTTTTTCAACGATTCTGTTCATTACGTTCCAGCAGATCATGATCGAAAATGAACAGCAGGCTGTCAGAAATGTGGTATTTAACCTTACCGAACGTTTCGGGCAGCATTTTTATGAGTTGACTGAAGAAGATGTAGAAGAAACACTGGATCAGCAGGAGCTGTATCTTACTCCCGAGATGCCGATAATGGAAGAAACTCAGAATCAGAGAAGTACTCCGCTGAGAGCAAGTCAGGGCAGCATCGTCATTCGTGTGTTCAGCCCGGATGAAGAACTTTTGTATGAAACGAATTCGGTAGATATCGGATTTGAACCACTTGAGACCTTACAGATACAGACAATACCTGAAGGACCTCATGGAGAAGCGCTGTCAGCTGTGACCCCGGTCTATTCTTTTTTGAATAATGACCGGATCGGTTATGTTCAGGTGATCAATACACTATCATCCTATCATCAGCTGTTCAGAAGTGTTTTGGGAGCGATCCTTTTGACAGGAATCATTGCCCTACTGTTCAGTGGGGTCATCGGTTACCTCATAGCCATCTCATTTCTTCAGCCGATCCGTCGACTGACCGAAGCGATGCACATCATTGAAAAGGATCCGGAATCCGAAGAACGCATCGATGTTGGAGACGGAAATGACGAACTGACTGAACTCGCCAACGCATACAACGCCATGCTGGATAGAATGCAGCGGAACATTGAACACCAGAAGCAGTTTGTAGAAGATGTCTCTCATGAACTTAGAACACCCGTCGCTGTGGTGGAAGGGCATATGAAACTGCTCAACCGCTGGGGGAAAGATGACCCAGTTGTTCTTGAAGAATCACTGGATGCCTCCCTGCAGGAAATCGGCCGGATGAAGAGTCTGGTGCAGGAAATGCTGGACTTGTCCCGCGCAGAACAGGTGGAAATTCATTATAAAAATGAACGGACACCGGTCAGAGAAATCATTAATCAGACATTTAATAACTTCAAGCTGGTTCATCCTGACTTCTATTTCATTCTTGATGATGATCTTGAAAAAGAGGTATATGTCAACATCTACCGTAATCATCTGGAACAGATTCTTATCATTCTTCTGGACAATGCAGTCAAGTATTCGACTGACCGTCATGAGGTGCATTTAAGTGTCTCGGAACACGGCAGAAATGTTCAGATCGCCATTCAGGATTATGGTGAAGGAATGACTCAGGAAGATACCGTTAAAATCTTCAACCGATTCTACCGGGTAGACAAGGCCCGCAGCCGTCATAAAGGCGGAAACGGACTGGGACTGTCTATCGCCAAACAGCTGATTGAAGGCTATCATGGCAAGATCTGGGCTGAAAGTGTTCTCGAACATGGATCTATCTTCAGAATAGAACTGCCTAAGCTGGAAGATAAGCAATCGGACAGGGATTCAGATAAATAATTAAAAATTGGGAAAGGCCCGGCAATCAGCCAGGCCTTTTTTCTGTTCAAGCAAGTGAGACTAGCTGTAAATTGGTGCTTATTTTCGTGAGTTTTTCCCTGAAAAGATAATAGTATATGTAAGCATTATGGTGTTAAGTCAAGAGAATAGATTATAAAATGACAACCTATTTTCATAAAAAAGGGTGCACTGAACTAAACCGCCACGTATTCGAAAATACGTTCGGTTTATATCTTCGGATAGTCGTCCTTAAGAAATAGTTTCTCTTAAGACTCTATCGCCTCCGATCTTGCGATATAGAGTTGGTGATCGCTTAGGAGTGCAAACACCAGACGCACTAATTTTCGTGCAGTTAAGACGAGGGCTCGTTTGTGTTGTGTTTTCGGTACTTCTTTATATTTTTTCTGGTAATAGGCTTCATACTCAGGAATATATCGTCTTACAGAGTTGGCAGCTTGAACTAAGTAATAACGTAAATAACGGTTTCCTGACTTAGACATTGGTGTCTTTTCTTTTTGATAGTTACCAGATTGATGTTTTGGCCAATAAAGACCAGCGTATTTTGCCAATTGAGCTTCATGGTTAAATCGGTCGATTTGACCAACTTCAGCGATAATGCCTGCGGCATAAACAGGTCCAATGCCTGGAATGCTTAACAATGTTTTGGCGCTATCGATGGTTTCCATAATATTCTCAATGGCTTTATCAATGATTTTTATTTCTTGTTCAAATCCACGTATAACACGCATTTGAACACCTAGATTGATATCAATACTGTCTTGTGCTAGTTTGCCTAAGCGATAAGAGTCTGAGACAGACTTTCTAATGACTTTAGCTAATTTGACAGGATCTTTAAAGCGTCCTCGCCCAAACTTTTGAAGTAAAGCAGCTAGCTCAACGCTATTCATTGTCCGAATCTCAGCCATTGAAATATCGCCATTCATTAATTGAATCATCGTTGAACTAAACACAGAGGTGCTTATATTTTCAGCTTTTAAGTCACTCGAAAGAGTGTTGCACTTGTAATAAAGATTTTCCACGTAGTGCTGCTGGGCTTCGGTCATCTGACGAATCAACTGATAGCGTGTACGAGTAAAACGTAGGAGAGCAACGAATTTTTCTTCTCGTGGTTGAGTTTTCGTATGCTTTCCAGTTGTCAAAAACTCAGCAATGATTTGGGCGTCTAATTTATCATTCTTTTCTTCTGTCCAGACTTTAGAAAAACGATGAATAACCCGCGGGTTTTCTACAATGGTTTCAACGTTAATCAGTTTCAACTCTGGAT
>NZ_BAAGIQ010000017.1:0-32215 GCF_054658175.1 Alkalibacterium sp. s-m-28 | reverse complement strand
TGTGCGGTGACGATGGCGGGAAGGATCCACCTGTTCCCATTCCGAACACAGCCGTTAAGCTTCCCAGCGCCGAGGATAGTGAAGGGTTTCCCTTTGTGAAAGCAGGACGTTGCCGTGCAGCTCTTTTTTTGTTATAATAGCATTAATTATTCCGCAATAGCTCAGTTGGTAGAGCGCACGACTGTTAATCGTGTTGTCGCAGGTTCGAGCCCTGCTTGCGGAGTTTTTTTTTGAAATAAAACACATATACGCCGCTTTAGCTCAGCAGGTAGAGCGCATCCATGGTAAGGATGAGGTCGCCGGTTCGAATCCGGCAAGTGGCTTAATAGAAACACCGTAACGACAGGGTTTAAAAGCCTTTGTCGTTTTTATTTTGTCTTAAAATATAACCTTGCCCACGAGTTTGCCCATGTAAATCATTTTTTAATCTTTACTTTTCAGGAAATTAGAGAAATTTTGAGCGGATAAGACGTGTTCCTCCACATTAGAATGAGTATAAAAGTTTAGCGTTGTTGATACATCCTTATGACCCAAACGTTCGCTTATAATTGCCACATTACCTCCTAGTTGCCCACTTAGAGTAGCATGTGTATGTCTTAATTCATGAAAGCTTATATATTTAACACCCGATTTTTCACACAATGCCTTCAACGACCTTAATAAATTACGGTGATGGACAGGAGTACCTTTGTTAGAAGCTACTACGTAGTCACTACTAGGATTTTGTTGATTTTTCCATATTTTCAATTCATTAATAAGGTCGGAGGAAAGGTATACAGTTCTTTCGCCAGCGTCTGTTTTAGCCGATTTTTTGACCTCTACGCCCCCGTTAGCAGTTCTGATAAGCTGTTCCTTAACTTGAATTTTTGCCCCTGTAAGGTCAGTATTTGCCCACGTAAGACCTAATATTTCACTCTCCCTCATTCCAGTATATATTGCCAGTAAATAAGCGATATAATAGGAATGGTTTGCTGAATACTTTAAAAATTGCTGTACTTCTTGAATGTTCCAAGCCTGTTTTTTGGGTTTGTTCAATCGGGGGAGTGTGACTTTAGCGCATGGATTAACCGCTATTTCTTCCCAATTTACACAGCTTTCAAAAATACGGTTCAGTAACGTGTTGTACTTTTTAATCGTACTTCCTTTCAATCCACTTTCTAACCATTTACTGTAGAGTTCTTGAATTTTGTAAGTACTTATATTTATTATATTCATGTATCCTAAAGGTTCAGAAAATCGGTTTTTATATGTTTTTTTGGCGAGTTCAAGGCTGTAGTTACTTAATATATTGGGTGCTACGGTATCGAAGTACTGTTTAGCTGCTGTATCTAATGATAGCCTTGAACTGGCTATATAGGTGTTTTTTCGCTTTGAATTTTTAATTTCTATCTCTCTATCTACTGCTTCTTTTTTAGATTTAAACCCTCCCTCTTCATGTCTTTTTTCTTTTCCAGATTCATCTTTTCCTAGATATACTCTGACTTCCCAAGTGTTACCTCTTTGTCTTATTGCCATTTTCTGTACGTCCTCTCTCTCTTTTAAAGTACGCACATGCTTCAGACGAGGATACCATCCATATAAACGGTAGACAAATATATATGTAACCTAAAATTTGATAATTAAATAGATGGATGATAAAGTTATTTATAGGTTGTGTTTCACAACCTAAGCGTGCTCCTAAAGTCACGCTATACCGTCAATCTTTTTTACTTCAAGACCTTGCAGACTCGTCATCTGCAGGTCTATTTTTTTGTCCTTGTATAAAAGAGAAGCTAAAAATAGACTTTTGAATTTAAGGATGATAAGCTTAATTTATAGGTAAAGGGAACGTGTGGTCTCGGTATCTAATACATAATTACAGGAGATGATTTAATGACGGAAGGAGCAAATCAAGGGCTGTTCGTTGTAATAGCTATTGTTATTTTTGGAATATTTATAGGTTTATCGTACATAGTTTTTGGTGAAAATTCAGCGCTACAAATTGGATTGGTTGACATGTTTGAGAGTACAGCACTAATAGCAGATGGTTCAGTACATAGTGAAGAATTAGAGGTTATAGATGAAGAAGGTCCACTAGCAGTTTTACCTGCACCAGATATGCCCGAGATTATGAACATAATTGATTACGAGGATTCAAAAATAGAATACGTATTCAATACATCGGGTAACACAGCAATTGCAATAGGTTCTAAGCAAGGCGAGACAGTATCAACAATTAATTTGCCTAATTTTGTCGTGAAAGATGGTATAACATACCAATCGTACGGAGCCAGACGTATAAATGGTGTCAATGATATATACTATCAGCAAGCAAGTGCCACTAACTATAATTCTTTCAATGACGTTGAATCTTACGAGTTGATTTATAATCGAATTATTTCAAATAGTTTTTCCTCATTGATGTTTGACCATTCAACGATAAATAATAAGGTAGATACTTACATACTGGATATAGAGTCTGTTTCAAGCTCTCAAATGAATGGTGATATATCGATAAGTAATTTTGTATTTTTAGAAAGAAACAAACAAGCACTTACATTTAAAATTAAAACCTTAGAAAATGTATATATAACTAGCGAAAGGTATAATTTTATAACTCAAAAGTTAAAACAAGACGTCAAAAATTTAGAGTCGAGTATAGCTATGCTGAAAGAAATGAAAGATGAACTCGTAGAGGATGATGACGACTATAGAGAGTACATCGAAGAGGAGTTATCCTATCAAATCAGGGAACTAGAAGTATTGAAGTTAGGTACTCGTGGAATATTCTATGCCGAAAGTCAAACAGTAATCCGGGACCTAAAAACGGGTGAAATTATAGAAGTGTTAGAAGCACCTAACAAATAACAGGAGGAAAAGTGATGACAGAAAAATTGAAAAGACTTGATGGTAGAGTGGACAAAAGAAGTAATAAATCTAATTGCATTAGCCCTAAAAAAGCAACTGCAGTACGTAAAAAATTGGACTATTTAATTGATGAAAAAGGTGTTAGAAACTCGTTTATCGCTGAAAAAACAGGGATTTGGCCCGGTACAATTCTAAGATTCCGAAAAGGACTGCAAAGGACATTTTTGAACGATGAAAAGTTTAAAAAACTGGATAAACTTTTAAACAGCTACGACTATTCAGATATGAAATAAATGAGAGAGCCTTATTAAAAGGCTCTTTTTTATAGACAAATTTCTCGAAATGTTAAAGACGTGAGTAAGAGGTTAGATGTTCCGGATCGCTCGCGACCCGGAATGTACTTAAACTATTTTAAAATACCTACCAGATTATCCATTATTTTTATATTCCTATTTTCTTATTATTTTTATATTGACCTCCTTAAACCTTAAAAAAGTGACCTCGAAATTGGCGATGGTGTAAACCGTTGTGGGAGTAGTAAACTTCTTTCTATTTACAAATAATGAACAATGCTGTAGTTTCAACTCGTAAATACAAAAACCACCTGTAGAACGTCATTGAATAAAAAATTGTGGGTAGTAATCCCCTAGAAGTGCAATTTCAGCACTTTTTATTGTTTACTAAAACTTTATAGTGTTGTTATGTATGTCTATAAACGATGAAAACAGCAGTTAAATAAGGTCAGTAAATACTCCACAATTAACCATCACTATTTTAGGGATTCAATATCCGATATTGAACGTAACTAAAAATTTGAGCTTCAGTGAAGAGGATGATATAGTTAATTTAGGTTAGAAAACCTTCAATAAAACAGCTTGAGTGGTTACTTGCTGTCACATATATTTTGGTTAGAAGAGTCCTTGCAGGCTCTTTTTTTTTGTACAACAAACCACACACATAAGACAGTTTGAAGTGTTAAAATAGTGTGGAGTAGCAAGGGTTTATAACTTGTGTTATCTAAAAATTGCCTTTAAAAATTTAGGATGATAAGCTTGATATAGATATAAGAGGAAGGTTAACCACCTTCTTTCAAAACCAAAATAAATGTGGAGGAAACCGATTATGCTGAAAACTGAAAGTATAGAAGACTGGCAGAAAGCCTTAGATGACTATTTTACTCACAGTCAAAAAAGAAGAGAAACAGAAAAAGTAACTAAACCAAAACCAAAGAAACTAATAACTTCAGAATTTGAAGGTACGACAGCAGTAATCAAAGCGAACAAAAAAGACTTTGAAAAATGGAAGAATAACAAACCTGAAAAAAGGAAGAAAAGAACTAGAAGAAAACGTAATATTGAACCAGTAGAAGTGTTCAGAGAAGAGCCGCTAAAAGCAGCAAGAACAGATAGAAAACAAGCATTAAATATACTTACAGGAAAGAAAAACAAAGCTATTGCAGTACATAGTCCGATTGAATATGAAGAAGAGCAAGAAGTTAAACGTAACTTTAAAGACGAGTATAAAGCCCGTAAACAGCTTGAAGTACCTACATATGACCCTACTAAACAGACAGAACAGCAGTATTTTTTGAACAGATTATTCTACGACAATCACGAAAGTGAAACAGTTATATTTCAAAAACAAACAACAGAAAAGCCCGTTATCAAACACTTTAAAGTGAATAACTTGGGTGATTATGTTAAGTATTTCAATCAGAACGAGGAAGACTTGCACGTAATTTTGAATAGTTTCATATTTAAAAAGGAAGATAGACGTAGAAGTGGCGAAAACGTACATATGATTAACGCTTTTTTGGTCGATGTTGATTTCTACAATAAAGGGTTAACTCAAAAAGAAGCACTCAATCAAATCGAACATACAATACGGAAGAATAAATTACCAAATCCCACATTTAAAATCAACAGCGGAGGAGGTATTTATCTAATCTGGAAGGTATCTGCAGTAGCGAACAACAGCAGAAAGATAAGCTATTTGTTCAAATTGATTCAGAAAGAGATGATTGGACTTTTTAAAGAGGTTGGATCAGACGCACAAGCGTCTGATATTGCCAGAATGTTGAAGTTGCCCGGTTCTATTAATAGTAAGTACGAAAGCAAACCTGAAGTCGCATTTATAGATGAACCGAGCTACGAAAGACTAGATTTTTTCACGTTTAGAGAGTTATTAATCCAGAAAAAAACGACTGAAAACAAGGAGAAGACAGTTAATTCGGAAGATGCTAAGAAAAAACTTAGAGAAAAAGGCTTAAAGAGTGGAAAGAACCCTGAAACTCTTCTAATGGCAAGGCGCGAAGACTTTCTAGCAGTTGATAAAATGAAGTCCACAAACGAGGGATATCGTAACTACATGTTGTTCTACCTTGGATTGTCACTGGCTTCAACAAAAAGAAGCGACAGCGAGATATTAAAGGAATTACATAGTTTCAATCAGAGTTTAAAGATGCCTTTGGATGATTCAGAAGTTGAACGCTTAGACTTCCGAAAAGAGTCATCTTATGGCGAAAAATGGAAATTTACTAATGCTGAAATAATTGAAAAGTTGGAAATTAGTGCAGATATGCAACAACAACTGGACACATTAATTGGTAAAGAAGAGAAGAAAAAAAGAAGAGTTGAACAGAACAGGAAATATCACGACAAGAAAGAAGAAGTAGTAGAAAAGAGAAATAAGAAAGAGGAAAGGAACATCTTGATTCAGAAATTAAAAGCGCAAGGACACTCACAGAAAGAAGTACTTAAGTTGATGAATGAGGATTATCAGATTAAGGTTAGTTTGAGAACTATCAAGACACACTGGAATTCTTAAAAACCTTTATATTTAGACTTATTTTGCTGGTGCAAAAAATTAAGGCTTTAAACTATACATGGAGAATATAGAGACAACTACTTCAGAGACTAATTTAACAGATGGAAGAAGAGCCTATACAGTAATTAGGATAGGCTCTTTTATTTTACCTATAATTCTTAAAAACCTTTATATTTAGACTTATTTTGCTGGTGCAAAAAATTAAGGCTTTAAACTATACATGGAGAATATAGAGACAACTACTTCAGAGACTAATTTAACAGATGGAAGAAGAGCATCCCTTCAATAAGTATAAATCTCTAGTATATACATACTAACAGAACGTGAATCAGCTTTAGATAGGTACTGTTATCAGATGTTCAAAGTTATTATAAATACCTCTGTTGAGCCTTTTAAAAGTAAAAGAAGCTGAAAATTGACTCCATAATTTAAGGATGATACGCTTTATATATAGTTAAATAATTATACAGATGGAGGACGAAAAATGAGTAAAAATAAGATGACATATGACGAAAAACGTAAAGAATATAGACGAAAGAAGAAGGAAATACTCGAGTTCAAAGAGGTAAATACAGTACATAGTTGCGAAGGGTGTTTAGAACATAGTCCTGAAGTCGAACTACACCACATAATACCACTTAGATTTAACGGTACGAATGAAGTATCCAACTTTAAAAGATTGTGCAAAGATTGCCACCAAAAGCTACATGGATTGATAAAAGTAGCGGATATAACAGCCAAAAAGAGGGAAAGACTTGCTCCTCTTGAATACATATGTGACAACTGTACGAATTTGGATAATTTAAAAGGAGAACTCGTTATCCCTGAAAGTATCGGAGGAAAACGTGCTCCATCTAATATATCTACTTTATGTTTAGATTGCAGATTGTGTCTAGGTGAAAACCAGAATGATACAGGTATTTTCGACCATTCAAAGCTAATTATGGAAGGGTTTGAAAGAGGTAGAGAAGAAGGTAAAACGTACGGTAGACCAAAAAAATCTACGCAAGCTGTTGCAGCAATACTTTACCAGATGAAAAATCCAAAAGTAGTCAAGAAAAGAGTAGCAGAATCAGTAGGAATAGCACCTCTAACCGTCAGACGTTGCAAGAAAAGGTTAGAAGAGAAATACATAGTTGAAATAAATGAAGAAGGAACTGCAGAAATATATAGGAAAAACGGAGAACATTATAGAACAGTGGATATTGAAGTGCTTTACACAACTTTGGTCAAACATATGGAGGTAGTATAGATGAAAAACATAAAATTAGGGGGTCCGGCAAAGCTTTTTATATCAATTTTACTGATTTTAGGCGGTTACTATACCTTATCCAGAATCACCACGTTCCGTGGTGATCTGGCAGATAAACCAGTAGCAGATGAACCTGAACAAGAATACATAGCTGAACAACAAACAGGACTCGTGACGATTGAGTGCTGGCTGTCAGATTTAGGTATACCTGATATTGACCTAGGTGGTGGTCCACGTGAGTTTGAAGTAGAAGCTGGTACAAGATGCTCAGATTTGAAAGAGGAACGAAAAATAACTGAAGAACTTGAAAAAGAGCAACGTAATCAAGAATATGAGGAAAGATTGGAACAAGAACGTTTAGCTGAAATTGAAGAGCAACTGGCAAAACAGAATCCAGTTGAACCTAAGTTTTACATTTTTGCGGATGGAACTATTGAAAGAGCCGAAAATATCCCTGAAATACTAGAAATTCCCGATATTATAGATGGAATTGAAGTAAAGCAACTAGGAAACCAATTATTCAAAGGTATGGGTATAAAAGAGGTATATTTACCAGCAACTATAGAAGTAATCGGCGTTGAAGCATTCAAGAATAACGAGCTAAAGGATTTAGTATTGCCAGAAAACTTGAAAGTTGTTGATGATTCAGCATTTTTGAACAATGAATTGTTGAGGCTGACTTTGAACGAGGGTTTAGAAATGATTGAAGGAGCAGCATTTAAAGACAACAATCTAACATACCTCAGAATACCTGAAAGTGTAGGATTCATAGGGAATTACGCCTTTAACAATAATTCTATTATTCAATTAGATATTGAAGAGGACGTTTAACAAACATCAGAAATAACACGTTTACAAATAATTTATTAGATTCTGTGAACACACCCGACAGTATCAGCTCTGTAAATCCCAACGCATTCGACAATAATGTGATTCTGACAAATTTCAGACACAATTGAAAAAAATTGAAAGTTAAATAAATACTAACATAACAGTATTATCAAGAAAATGTAAACAGTACATAAAATATAAAGTGTACAACAACACACCGGACAAACGTGTAAAATGTTGGTATAGTTGGGTTTATAAGGTGTGTAACTTAAAATTTGTGTTAATAATATAAGGATGCTATCCTTATTATAAGAAGTAAAAGATATGACAATTTTAACAAAACTTTAGGAGGTTTTATTGATGAAAAAATTATTGATGGTATTGACGGTTGCAATGACGATTAACATGGTGCAGATAGACGAGGTAAAGGCAGACGAGGTAGCAGAAGTAACGGAAGAGCAAATGGATTACTTAGACAATCTGGTTGAAGAGCTAAGTGTAGAAGCGGAAGGTCTAGCAGACGCGCTGAAAGCTGAGGGCGATACGTTGAGAGAGCAGTCTGAAAATAGAAACAGAAGTATGAGAGAAGTTGCAAAAGGCATCACATCTAAACGTGAAGTAATGGAGAAAACAGGAAATAATGCTAAAAATCTAGGTAATGACGTATTAGAAAAATTGAATTTTGTGGGAAATTTTGAAGAGATGGTCACAGAATTTAGAGATACAGATATGAATATAGAAACCTTGAGTAACGTGTTTCAATCACTAGGCAGCGAAGATGAACTGCTAGTTGAGTCTGAATTGGGAGAAGGGATTTTACAAGTTTTAGGAATCAGCGAAACTAAATCAAGACTGGCTGACACAGTGAGGCAAGTAATAATGTCGTTGTTGACCCTAGTATTTTTCAGTATTGCATTTGCAATAGTAAAGGGTATTAGAGTTAGAAACGAATACAAAACTTTTTAATAGAATAGGGGCTTTTTGCCCCTTTAAATATAAAATAATGGAGGAATAGTATGGAAAAAATGAAAAACAGTATAGATTTACCAGTATTTGAAAGATTATTAAAAACAATAGCAAGAGCATTAATTGTCGAAAGACACACGTACTTTAAGGATTTTGACAAGGAGCAGCGGTACTTCAGGTTACATATTGATTTACACGATTCTGAAAATGAAGTAGAGGATTACTTCATGGTCGACCCTGACCTTAGGATACAGCTAGAGGTCGAAAATAAAGCAGTTATAGAACAGATTTATATTATATCAATGGATAATAGAGACGCTCCACTTCATAATTTTGAAATTCACGCATATCGTTTTTCAAATGCTGAAGTAAAGATTGAAGAGTATTGTATTCAGAAAGATGTACCCGATTTTATCGAAAAAATAACTCTTGAAATGAAAGCAGCTATAAAAGAAGTTGCTGCAAATCGGTTGATTGTGGCTGAAGAGGGTAGAAGTATTCTCGAACCTTGTCATGAGTATTACATATTTAGACACGTTAATGATGACATAATGAGTAGTGAAGTATTAGGTGGTTTTATCAGTATGAGATACGAAAATAAGGATTTATACTATGAAACAAGGGGTCAGATACGTATTTACAGGGAGGTGTTCAATGAAAATTATTTAAAACTTTGAGGAGCAAAGGATCGGGGCAACGCCCCGATTTCAAACCTAGAGGGAGTCACCTCTTTAAAAACAATGAAGTAGTGAAAGACGTAATCAAAACTAAAAAAGAATATGGAGGAAATTTATGAAGAATCATAAAATTAATTATAGGAAATACATAGTATTGACAGCAGTTTTAGCACTTGGATTACCGACAGTACATAGTACATATCAAGCTCGAAGCGAAGTGAAGTATGACCTAGTGGAGGAAGAAGTAAGGGAAATTACATCTATTGGACCTCGCACGTCAACGGATTCACTAACGCATAGTTACGTAACTTCTATAGATGATGTTGATATAGATTTAGAGGAATTATTTCAATTTGTCGACCAAGATGGATTTATCATTGATAGAGAGCTTTTAGAGATTAATTACTACCATATACCTCAATCGACAAATAACCGATTCTTACCTTTAGTAACAGCATTTGAGGACATTTTATTAGAGAATAACTCAAGAATTTGGCACACGTATATTACCGCAACTGCCCACTTGAAAGAGAACCCGAGTGTTAGTTTCAGACCGGCCCACTATCGATGGTCCGGGGTCGTTCAACTGAGAGGTGAAAATAAAAGACCGTTGATTAACACTATTAACTACAACCCGACTGTCTTTGAAGGAATACCGTACGAAGAATGGGCGAATATCGAATTTAGCGATTATGAAGACGATAGAGATGGTCGACAAATGCAAAGGTCGGTTACATATCCGAGCAATTTTGACAAAGAACATATGAAACCGGGCGTGTACACAATTAGGTACACAGTTACAGACAGTCAAGGGACAAGGGTGTTTGTGGATGAAAGATTGACGGTTGCAGCGGTTCAAGCGCCAGAAATAACTGCCAGATTGAATACGATTAAAGCAACATCTTTAGAAGTTGACTTGCTTGAAACCCTTGATATAACAGCGGTTGACAGCTTAGATGGGGATGTAACCGATAGTTTAGAAATTGTAGATTCAAACATCGATTTAAAAGTTGAAGGTGAATATAATCTAACGGTACGTGCAAGGAATCAGTACAGTAAATTTACTGAAAGAACCTTTAAAGTAAACGTACAAGCAGAGTCACCCACTTTAAAGGTAAATAATCTAGAGATTGAACAGTTAGATACGTTTAATCCGTATATAGATATAGAATATTCAGCGTTTGACAGTGTAGATGGTGATATTAGTCATCTTGTAGTAATGAGTTCAGATATTGATTTATCAGCACCAGGTCGTCAATTTATCACCTTAGAAGTTGAAAATTCTAATAGTAAGAAAACAACAGTTGTAGCAACGGTTGACGTAACTGAAGTTGAGGCTCCTGTTGAAGAAGAACCAGAAGTAGAGGACGAAGAGGTAGTAGAAGTTGAAGACGAAGAGTTAGAAGAAGAGAAAGAACCCGAAGTAGAAGACGAAGAGGAAGATGAAGAGAGTGAAAAAGAGCCTGAATTGGAAGATGAAGAAACAGCAGAAGAAGTCGAGGAAGATGAAGAGCTAGAAGTAGAAACAGAAGATACTGGAGAAGTAGAACTAGAAGTAGAAGACGAAGAGGACAATTCAGAGATTGAAAAAGAGCCTGAACTAGAAGTAGAAGAAGTAGAAGAAGTAGTAGAGCCAGAAGTGGGAGAAGAAGAAGTATTAGTAAAAGAAATATTAGAAACAATAGAAGAAAAAGCAGTAGCAGCAGTAGTTGAAGGGGAAACAACTACTACAGAAAAATTAATCAAGGAAGATTTAGAGGTAATGATGACAGAAAATGAAGAAAATGAACTATTGCAAACTGGAATTAACGTATCACACTTGCAACCTTTAGGTGCAGTGTTGACCGGTTTGTCTGGTTTAGCATTTTTCAAACTTAAGAAAAAATAAGATAAGTGAGACCTTGCCAAAATTGGTAGGGTCTTTTTAATACTTTAATCGAGTTCCGGTCGCTCGCGATCCGGAACATCTAAACCCGTAATCACATTTTTACTATTTTGGGAAAAACTTATAGATTTAAAATTTGCATAGCCTATTTTCAAAAAATCTCTGAGAAATACCATTTTAAAAGTTATATACCTATAACTGTACTTAAAAGCGGTCTGACAGCACGTTTTCAAAAGAGAAAATAAGCTTATAAGTATTTAAAAATCTATAAGCAGTTACTAGACTTATGTTCACACCATCATTATAAAAACAACAGCCAAAATAATAAATGACAAACTCCCTTAATCCGAGCTATGTCCGAATTATCCCCGAGTTATTCTTGAACTATTGCTGACTTATTTTCAAAAGAGGCATTTATTTAATAACAGCAAGCATTTTTATTAAAAAAGAGCATGTTGCTGTCTTATTTTATGTATTCAAATTTTTACCAGTATTTTAAAGTTTTTAATTGCCATTTTCTTCCGTATTTTGAACTTATATATTTTATGTTGTTTGGAACGTAACTACATTAAACACAATTGTAGTACAGAATCACGATATTTTTAAATTGAAAATTACAATTAACGTTTAGACTATTCATTATTTTAACTATATTTTTGTTTTGCTCTTTTAAAATGACACTGCTATTTTTTACTATAAAATGACTATACCACTTTAAAATATACTTGTTATAATCGTTAAATTTAAAGATTATATTTTTAGGTATTGAGTAATCCGTTGTTATAAAAGGGGAGTTCCGTATTCACCTTTAGATTCAATCTAAACGCTGTTACGTAGGTTTTTGTGCGTTGAATTGTAGCCGAGTTATCATTCAATTATTGCATGCTTATTTTTGACTTGCTGCACAGAGGGATGATACCCTTAAATTAAGGTGAGGGAGAGATGTAAGACTATACCAATTGTGATAAGGGTTATCAAAAATACACAAAAAAGTACAAAGGAGGAAAATAGTCTTAAAACCGCCTTATAGGCCCCTTATTAGTTCACCAGAATATTAAAAATAGAAAAATGGAGGTAAAAAGTAATGTCAGAAATTGAAAAAGTAGAGGTATATAATATCCGCAAAAATTCCAAAATAATAGATTTAAAAAACATGGGTGAGGTAATGCTGAATTTTGAGACGGTTACCAAAGCAGCACTAGAACGAATATTCTCTAGTCAACTTGCATATTATTTGAATACTATGGAGAGGAACGGAGAAGTTGAAACTACCACAGTAACCACTTCAGGAAATCGGGGAGGGGATAAAGCGTATCACTACGGGAAATTTGATAAGGAAGCACAGGTCATTAGTGAGTTATTCTCATTTTTTCCTTATTACTTGACTAGTCAAGGTATTAAATACGGAAGTATAACGGTTGACCCTCTTACAAAGCTTGTAAACGTACCGTTTTACGTTGAAAATAGCGATGAACTGATTCAGCACAACACAGAAGTTCACGTAATACCGAGTTTTAAATATAAGAACTATGGCTTTAAAAATAGTTACGATAAGTTACCAGTATTTGTTGTAGATGACTTCTTGAATGGAGTAGAAATAACAAAAAAAGTAGATATATGTGCTGTTATTGTTGCTGAAAGTAGAGGCAGAAAGACAGTATTAAGGGGTCTATATCAGCCTGAAAAAGGTAAACCTCGAGTATTTAATCAAGAAACAGCAAAGACTTTTGTAAAAAAATACACGTTAACGGTTAAAAGAAAAGACTATATAAATCAGCGTTTAGAACCATATTTAGAAGCTGAACAACGTGCAAAAGATGTAAAAAACAGGATAAACAAAAGATAACAGGAGGCGGATTGATGGAAAATTTAGACGAAATACAGACGATTGAAAAGCTGAAATGGTTGAGAGATAACGGAAAAGTTAAGGATTTAGAAGAATTAAAATGGATTGAATCGCAGGCAGACCAGAACATCAACGACCTTAAATTAAAAAGAAAATCGAAAATAATACTAGAGGAAATAGGGTTAGATTTAGAAGATGAAGAAGATACGGAAGAGTTCTTCATGCCTCCGATTTTTGATGATGAAAAGGACGAGTACATAGTTGATATTAATGACACAAACACACACTCTTATCAAAATTATGAACATGAAGAAGTTAAACCGATATACCAGAAATCGTTTAAAGAATTAGGTCAGGACATCAAGCAGATTAGTGGAATTGCTACGGAAAATATAAAGTACAAGAGTCAAAACATAGACAAGGAAAAGTTGAAAGAACGTGCAGATTCAACCGTTAAAGTGCTAGGTTCAATATCTGAAGTGGCAGTAAAAGTTCTAAGTGCAGTATACAAACTACCAACGAAAAGACATTTTAAAAAATTGGTAAGTTACGAAATTGACGATATAACTGAGAAATATTCAGGTAATGGAATGATTGAAGAGGGTAATAATATTGTAAAGCACCATTTTTATGTGGATTATTTGCCGAAATTAATAGTTATAGCAGGTGCTCTGTTGCTATTTGGCACGAGAGCAACTGGTTTAGGTTTGATGTTTATGCTGGCAGGGTTAATATACTATTTATTTACAGTATTAGCGTTCAATTACGAAGATAACGCCCTTTTGAACCACATTGCAGACCTCCATGATAAAGAGGGTATACGTTTAAAGGATGCCTATTACAATCATATTTTGGTGTTATATCGGTACTTTATGGAGTATCAGCAAGCACTAGGTGTAACCATTGATATGAACAAGCAATTCAAGACGGAGTGGGACAAAGATTTTGGAACGTTGTTATATTTTACGATTCGAGAGGATAAACAGAAGGTAATCACAAGTTTATCCGACCATTTAATCAGCTATTATAAGGTCGTTCCTTTCACCGACCCTTATCAACGAAAGTTAAAAATACAGCAGAATAGAGTAAGTGTTGTGATGCTCGACCAGATATTACTATCCGCAATCAATCGTGATGAGAACGTTTCAGAATTGTTTGCGCAAAAAGAAGAATACTTAAATTATTTTGTGGAATTAAAAGAGATTGCTGAAATGAAAAAGCAACAAGAGATGGAAGAAGAAAGAAGAAAACAGCAGCAAGAGTTTAAGCAAAAAATAGCACAACTGGTAAGTGAACGAGGACTTAATAACAGGACTATTAATATTTTAGAAATTATTCAGAACAAAAAAGAAGAATGGAAGTTTAATAGTTGGAAAATCGGGGAGAATGGCTTAAAAGGTAATGACATTTACATTCAGATACGTTGCCGATTTCTTCAAGATGGAAATATTAAAACCATCAATAACTTAAAGAATCAAATAGAAAGCCAGTTCAGGAGCCAGATACTGGTTAAACCTCTTCAAGACAGGGGAAGTTTCAGCCTTTACGTGCTGTTTGAACCGACCTTAGATATGTATACTATGAAAGTTGCGGATGTTCAAAGTTTTAACGAGCAGGACAAGGTATTTGTAGGTCAATCAATGACCGGGCCATTGACTGCAGACTGGAACTATAACGCAAACCATATGGTAATAGGGGGTAAATCAGGTAGTGGTAAATCAGTGCAGATTATTAACTTATTAACTCAATTGTCCTATTTGGAAAGCTTTAAGTACAGACGTATGTTTATAACGTCAAGTAGTAAAATTGGTGACTTTACACCGTTTGCCGAAAAAGGAGCATTGGTTACTTCTGGTGTTGAAAAACAGGAAAAAGTATTCGAATATGTACTTAAAAAACTTGAAGAAAGGGAAGAATTATTCTTTAAATCGGGAGTATCTAATATTAAAGACTACAACAAGAAATATCCAGATAATTCAATGGAGTTTATAGTGCTACTTGCTGACGAATGGGAAAACAGTAGGGGGACATTAGATACTAAACTTGCCAAGCGCTTAGAGGGTTTAATCGTACAGATATTGAACATCGCAAGAAGTAGTGGATGTTTAGTAATGATAGGTGCGCAAAGTATATTAAAAGGCGATATTGGTACAGTAGTGGACAAGATGTTTGTGAAATATAGTGGTTCAAATAATAAGAACATTTTAAATACTATTGACCCTGAAATAGCTAATTACTACAGCACTTTAGACAGAAAACCGCAGGGAGTGTTCTTCTATAGCTCAGAAAACACACCAGCGACAGAGGAAAGCCTGTATTTTGGAGATACTAATTATACCTTGATTCAAACGCCTTATCTAACAGACATTGAACCTCGTAATTTACCTGAATTATTGGGTGCAGAAGAGGAAAGGGCAATAATTTCAGGGGAAGATGTCGAGCTGTCTGCAGTTTCAACTGTAGATATAGAAGACACAACTGCAGAAGACTTAGGTATCGAAGAAGAAAATAACGACATATTAGACATATACGATATTTAAAGGGAGGGATGAAATGGTTGAATTAATTGGGATTTTTATTATAAGTTTTGTGATTTTTGGAAGTACGATTTACAGGTTATTCTTATTTACCAAACAAGGACACACGCATCACGACATTTATGAACAAAGAAAATATGGAATAGAACCAGACAGGTCGGATGACCATGAAGAAACTGTAACGTTTGACGAGTCTTCCTCCTTAGAACGAGAGGGGGAAGGTCATTGAAGGCTAAGAGTATTTTGAAAGCAGCATTATTAGTAACTGTATATCTAATAATTACTTTAATATCAGTAATTAATGACAATCCAATAATCAAATATCAGCTTAGATGTAGAGCGCCTAATGATGAATATACAGAAATAATTGAAACTTTAAACTACAGTGATTCAGCAACGTTTTGTGTTGATAATTTAAGGGAAAACGGGGCGTACGGGTTCTATATACCTGTTACAGAATACATATACCTAGATGATAGTTTAAAACAGCCTGAACGGACGATATACCACGAGTATTCACACCATTTAATGAGTCTGTACGGACTTGATAAGGCGGAGCAATACTTTGAATACGTTGATGAAGAGCATATAACAGATATAATTGCTTATCTACTCTTAGAAATTAGAGGATATGAAGTAGACTTCAATGACCTTAGCTATGTAACGGGTGTAGACTTAGAATATTTAGAAGAAAATCAAGCCTTTAGAGATTATGTAAGTGACGTAGTGCTGTTTGAAATACAGGCTGAAAGTTAGAAATTTTTCACAATTTAAAGGTTGTTAGATGGTGTCAATTATTCAAATATTTGATACCGATAGGTAAGTATTGATAAATCGGTACTTACGTTGGTGTCATAATTCGGTGTCAGTTAGATATAAAAAATAGTAAGTTATAAGATCGGGCAATCGCCCGATCTTATATAATAGAAAATTCAAAGGGGAAGATTGAATGGTTAAATATGGATATCATAGAGTTTCAACTCTGAAACAGGAACTTGAAGGTGGAATACATAAGTTAAAAGATTTAGGTATTGAAGAAAATAATATATACTATGAAAAAGTATCAGGAAAATCAAGAAAAGACAGAATACAGCTTAATCTACTTCTGCAGAAAGTGGAAAAGGATGATGAGGTTATTGTATTAAAAATTGACCGATTGGCTAGGAGTATTGTGGATTTAAACTACATAGTGCAAGAATTGAAGAATAAAGGCGTTACGTTGATATTTTTAAAGGAGAATTTGACCTTTCAGAATGATGATAATCCGATGAATCAGTTATTATTAAATGTTATGGGTAGCTTTGCCGAGTTTGAACGTTCTATTATTGTAAATCGGATGAACGAAGGTAAACAATACAAATTAGAAACAGACCCAGACTTTAAATTAGGCCGGAAGAAAAAATACAGTAAAAAGCAGCTAAATCATGCAGTTAGCTTGTTAGATAGTAATAGTTATACCGAAGTGGAGAAGTTGACAGGTATATCAAAAAGTACATTAATAAGATTTAAAGGTAGAAGTAAAGAGCAATAGATAGAAACAATAAAACCACCTTCATTTAGGTGGTTTTATAATGGATTAAATATAATCCAATTCCAATAATTTTTGAGTTATCCACTTACCTTTAATCCAGAAATTTTGTCGGTATATTGATATACCGTTGACAGTCTCTGTTTTATCTGAGGAATCACTTCCGGTGCCACGTAAAAAAACGGGGTAATCTTTGGACTTTGGAAAATTAATACTAGTACTTGTTAATCCGTTTTTGTTTATCTTAGGCTGACCTTTGTTTGGTCCTGTGTTATAACGAATAACCGTCTCTTCTAACTTGTTGTTCATCAGTAAATCCCGAGTGTCATCCCAAGTTCTTTTTACTTCTTGCTCAATAAATTCATCTGAAAATGATAATCGTTTGAAACCTAAAAACTTATTATCTAGTAGTTTATCGTTTCTATTTTGCTCTTCAAATATAATGAATAGAAATTGATTTTGACCAAAATACTCGTATATACTTGAATCTTCGAAATTGATTTTTTCATCTTTCCATTCTGTAAAATCAATTGTTTGAAGTTTAGTATCTTCCGTTCGATAACCTTTGCTGGTGATAGTAATTGTTTTGGATATTAGACCAATTTCGCTGAATAATTCAATGCTGGACATTTTCTTTGATTTTGCCCCGAACATACTTGTTACTATTTGTTCAGTTACATTTTTAGAAACGTCATCTTTACTAGTTAGTTTGGCAGGTATATCAAATATATGTAATAGTTCCTTCACTGATTTACCCTTATACAACACTGAAAAATGCCTTAACCGTTCTTCTAATTCGCTAAAAGATGTTATAGAGTCTTCTAACTGTTCAAACTTTCTTCCAAAATACTGTTGAACGATAGTAGAAACAGCTGCTCTTTTTAGCCGAAAACGAGGACGATTGGGCCACTTAGGTGAAGTATCAATCATCATCAAATGTGGGCGCAATTCTGACGAAATTCTGGGATATCCATCGTTTGGTTTGATGTTATCTTCTTGTATAGAGTGTATAAAGTTTTTTACGATTTTCCAGTCTTTTTCAAGAATTTCTTGTTCATCCTCATTAAATTGGTGTAACTCGTATCCTTTAACGGGGAAATTCGCATATCCAGAAGCTGGAACAGTTGTTTTAGAGTCGTATAAATAGTATACCAGTAGCATGTGCTTTAATTTGTGCCAAAACATTGAGCTAAGAAAGTCTTCATATACAATATTTTCTGGAGAAACAGCTGTAATGGTCATAGGTTCTTTTGCCTCGTAATGGTTAGCAGTATTCTTATGTTCTTTTATTCGTATACCCGTTGTCTTGACTTCTGTATCAACACCATCTACTATAATGTCTGCTTCTTGTTTATTGTCACTAGGATATTCTAAAACAGATTCTTCAATTACGTCACCAGCGATTCCTGTGATTTTAGGATGTTTTATTGTTTTCTCAAAGACATTATTTTTATCTATATCACCGAGTGTCTTATTTAGAACACTTCCCAATATATCGTTAATTTCTGACTCTGTAAAAATCCTGTCTAACCTAGTATATATTTTGTCAAACTGTGCCATATTGCACCTCTTTGCTATATATTATATACTAACATCTTATCATAAAAGGCTTTAGATTTTCATTAGACTGAGGTATAATTAAAAAAGGTATACGAAAGGATGTTCGCATAGAAATGACATCGTCATTAAACATATTAGAGCTATTTGCTGGTGTTGGAGGCTTTCGAATTGGATTTGAAAATTCTAACCCTGAACTATTTAAAACAAAGTGGTCCAATCAATGGGAACCATCTACTAAATCTCAGGATGCATTTGAAGTTTACAATTTACACTTTCCCGACTCAGAGAATATAAATGAGAATATTGAAAAAATACCTGACGAAACTTTCAAAAAGATGGATGCTGATATTATTGTCGGAGGTTTTCCTTGCCAAGATTACAGTGTTGCAAGGTCTCGTAGCGGAGAATTAGGTATGCAAGGTAAAAAGGGAGTTTTATTTTGGGATATCATACGTGCAACTGAAATAATTCGTCCGCAGTATTTAGTTTTAGAAAATGTAGATAGACTACTGAAATCACCGACTAACCAACGTGGTCGAGATTTTGCGGTGATGTTGTCAGCATTTAATAAATTGAATTATTCAGTAGAGTGGAGAGTAATTAATGCAGCGGAGTATGGTCGCGCACAAAGAAGAAGAAGAGTATTCTTTTTCATTTATAGAAACGACACACCATTCGCATTGAAAACAGATAAAAAATATGAACCTCAAAATGCGAAAGAATTATATAGTGATACGTTGTATGATAATTATATGTTCGAAGATGGTTTATTTGCTAGTGAGTTCCCTATAATGAAAGTTAAATACAAACAAAGATTCAACAGTAGTACTTTATCCGAAGATATTGTGGAGGTATCGGATAACTTTTCAGGACAATTTTGGAATACCGGTGTGATGAGGCATGGTCGTTACTTCACACTTGACTCAGTACCTACCAATTCTGAGAAGCCGATAACACTCGGTGAAATACTTCAATCAGAAGATGAGGTGCCAGAAGAGTTTTATATCACAGATGAAAAAAGGTTGGCAAAATTCAAATATCTCCGCGGTTCTAAAAAAATTGAGCGAGTATCTGCAAATGGACATACTTACACATATTCAGAAGGTGGTATGTCTGAAACTGATGACCTTAATTTGCCAGCACGAACCATGCTTACGAGTGAGGGTTCAACAAATCGTTCAACACATTTAATCAAAGTGAACGAAAGATATAGAATGCTGACACCAATTGAAGCTGAAAGATTACAAGATTTTCCAGATGATTGGACAGAATATAAATTATCTAAAAATGGAAAGAAAGTAAAGGTTACAACCAGTAGGAGACGTTTCTTTATGGGGAATGCACTCGTAACTGAAGTTGTGCGCCGCATTGCTGACAGAATAGAAGTAATTACAGGAGATACTGCAAAAGAAATAGTTGAAAAAGAATTATCAAATAAATAGCAATAAAGTAATCCTTAAAATCAAATAAATAAGAAGAAATCCTGTTCATTTACAGGGTTTCTTTTTACATAATAATCTAAACAGGTTGACAAACTAGTACAGGGTTTGATCTCCCCATCAAAGTATTATAATTTATTTGTTCAAAAAATAGGGAGTATTGTGTGTTAAATTATTCATTTATATTATCGAATAACGTCTTAAGTTACTTATAAATCAGAATGGTGGTAAATATGGAGAATAAAAATGACTTACTAAATAAAGTAGTTAAAGTAGTCTATTTTGATGAGAATAGTGCTCTGGACTATTTAGATATTAGATACAAAGGAAGATATAAGATTGAAGAAGCAAATGAGAATAAAAAAAGTAAAAGGAGAAAAAGAAGAGGAGAAGCTAAGTTTGGATTAGGTGCTAAGTTATCAAAGTTGATAAGTATCATTAGTTTTAATGGGGAAGTTAATGCGGAGTACAGTGCTGAAAGAGAAAGAAGTAATGATAATCTCATTAAATCATCTGTTTCGAATACAATATTGACAGGGTTTTTAGAAGAGCTTAGTGAATATATTATAGAATTTGATGGTTATAAATTAAAAATGCTAGAAAATTCCTTTGCTTATATGAAGTCTTTTACACCTTTTTTGAAATTGTTAGAACAAGATTCTTTAAACGTTGATAACTCAGCAGGCATTAAACTAAATTCATTAGACGATATCCTAACTGAATCTAAAGGCTATTACGAGTTCGTTGCTAAGAAAAAAGGTAAAAAGGATATAGTTCTAAGATTTAATAATTCTGCATTGAAAAATAACTATAGATTCAACGATTTTAATAACATGAATATCACGTCTTACGGTATAAAAGTAGGTACAATAGATAGAAATAGTATAGATATGGACGGTTTTTTTGAAAGCTTCAAAAATGATTCTACTATTGACTCTGAAGAAATTATTGATATTTATAAGCGGTTTGATAGGGATGAGAATCAAACAGGAAAAGAAGAAACTGAAGGCAATCAATCTGAAACTGAACCTAATCACGACTTGTTAGACTTATACGACGTAGTATTGGCGGGGGTAAAATATGTTAAAAGTTAATGTTTTTAACGGACCAAGAGATAGTTTTGAAGATTACATTAAAGAGCTAGATGGCTTTGTTACATTGACTGAAGTGGTCGAGATTTCTGATAGAATTCATCAGGCGAACTTACATGTAAATAGAAAAGACTATGAAGAATTATCCAATAGAGGCAGTATTGTACTTGAATCAGACCAACTAGTTTGTTTTTCAGAAGAGTTTAACGGTATTAATGAAAGTTTAATTCTCAATTTTTTTAGACATTTGAACAAGTATAATTTAGCAAACATTTATCTTCAAAATCCTCCTCAAAAAGTTTTGGACCAAATGAAAACACGAGAGATAGAAGTGATAACTGACTCTTATGAGTACAAAACTGTAACAAAAGAACAAATTAAAAGGATTAATTATAATATTGAGAATATAATAATCGGACAGCCGGGTATAAAAACAGAATTACTTACTAACCTAATGCTATTATTAAATAAAGACAGGAATAAACCTGTAACTTTATTGTTTTATGGTCCAACAGGTGTAGGTAAAACAGAAACTGCAAGGTATTTAGCTAAAGAAATAGGGCAAGAATTGTTTAGACAACAACTTTCGATGTATCAAAACAATAATGCCCACGAGTATTTATATGGAGGTAAGGTTGGAAAACCTTCACTCGCCTATGAATTAATCAATAGAAGGTCTAACGTTGTACTACTTGATGAATTCGGACTCTTGCAGCCCCATTTTTATAGTGCTTTCTACGAACTTTTCGATGAAGGTATATTTAGCGATAATGTTTACAAAGTTAAAATGTTTAACTCTATAATTATATGTACTTCAAATTTTAAAGACTTAGAGGACATAAAAAAATCAATTAGTCCTCCTATGTATTCAAGGTTCGACGGATTCATCAAATTTACACAAATCAATCAAGAAGAAATGAAAATAATAATTAACAAAAAAGTCGAAAATTCATTTCAGGAGCAACCTGTTGAAAATCAAAAGAAAATAGATAAAGAAAAAGTAAAACGGATTTTATATGAAGATATAGAAAATGTGGAAAATGTAAGAGATGCTAATAGGAAAATTGACAAATTAATCCAGTATCAGTTATTAAATGATTTACTAGAAAATGATTGAAAAGAAAGCCCATAGATTATATTTTATCCAGTAATTAATGAAAGTAAGAACGTTATCAAGAATATTCCAATCCCACCTGCAATTAGAAAAAATATTATTATAGCTAAACAGCTACCGAAACAACCTCTTAACATAATATGTACGCCTCCTAGAAGTATCTTATCTATTTTCAGGATACAATATTTATAGGTTTGTGTCCGCCCGTATCTGTTTATTTATTATAATGAATCTTGAAGTTGCGTCTCAATTATGGCAAATCCTAAATATTGAGCAATTTATTAAGCATGTGCGTGTTGTTGTTAAACAATATAAATTGCCCACGATTTGCCCACGAGCGCCCACGTTAAACCTGTGATTTGCCCCTGTTTAATGTTTTGTAGTATATTTACAGAGGGTTTTGAAATGTGGTGACACGTAGGAAGTATTAGAAAGATGCACCACCATAGCGCTACTACACCGTGCCACTATACACTTTAGCGCACGATTGACAATCGAGTTGTAGCAGAGAGCCCTGCTTGCGGAGTTTTTTTTTGAAATAAAACACATATACGCCGCTTTAGCTCAGCAGGTAGAGCGCATCCATGGTAAGGATGAGGTCGCCGGTTCAAGCCCGGCAAGTGGCTTAGATAAAGATATCACTTAACTGTGGTGTCTTTTTTTGTATGAACATAACCATCTTGAACCTAAATAAGAGCTGGAACCAGTGAAGATGAGCATATCAGCTGTAATTTTGAAGGCAATAAGGTAATGTATCCCTATAAAAGTTTACAAAAGATAAGGGAGAGAAAAAGAATGAAGAAATTATGGTTAGTGGGGATAGCACTGCTCATAATGGCAGGCTGTGATAACGGGGAGGTTCCGTCTTCTGCTGATGACGAAGTGGTTTCAGAAGACATTGAGGAACCGGTTGACACAGAAGACGACGAGAGTGAAGGTGAAGTGGCCCCTGTCACAGATGATTCAGTGGACACAGAAGAAGTGGAACAGGGAGAAGAAATGGCTTTTGTTCTGCAGATATCAGATGAAGCCAGTGGACTCTCTGCCGAGAATGATGAAGTCCTTTCATTATTGAAAGGGTTGGTTGAGGAGTCAGTGACAGGCGAATTAGGAGAGGATGGGGAAGTCCGTGCTCAATATTCAGGTCTGTTCCTGACAGATGAGACAAGCCTATTGTACGTGGTCTTTCTGCTTTCAAACCGGTCTCAGGAAACCATGACGAATATAGGTCTGACACTTTCTGTTGTTACTGATGATACGACAATTTTTGAAAACAAGCAGATCTATCTTGACCAAGAACATTTTGGCGTGCTGGAACCTAATACTGTCATGCCCGTGTATGTTGAACTAGATGTTAGTCAGCTAGGTGTAATAGAGGAATTAAGTGACAGTCGTCAAGAAACAACCTATATAAGCAATGTCATGTATGATATTCCAGGAGAAAACCCAGATTCCAGAGATCCTGAAGGCTACGAAGCCGGCTATCGTCCGGAGTATATATTAATGGAGTCTGAGAATGGGCAAAGCAGGTCCGGAGAATGGGAAGAGAATAGTCCAGAGCTGGAATATGTGATACCTGAGAATCTAGAAGATGAAGACATTAGCTTAGCCCTATTGCAGGTCGAGAATGTCCTTGATCTTGCCCAGGCTGAATCAATAGCCAATGATGTGACGATTTTCTGGACTGGAGTTGCACAGCAGAATGTCGAAGAAGATAACTGGGAAGGTATATTCTTACTCATGAACAGGACAGGGATGGATTACAAGAATATCGAATTTGGGTTTACACTTGAAGATGAGACAGGAAATGTCGTATTTGAGAACCAGAGCATTTCCTTACCGGAAGATGAATTTGGCGTGTTTAGAGATGGAACGATGATACCGATTTTTATACCCATTCCTGATGAGGGTGAAGAAGCATTCATGGGAATTCTTGAACGTTACGGTGCAATGTACAGATTCGAATCATGGGAAGCTGAATGATAGAAGGAAGTGCAAGATAGTTACTGTCAGTACTTGGATATAAAAGATATATACTAATACGAAAAAACTCCTCATTTTGTATAGAGGAGTTTTTTTTGATCTATTATATCGAGAATAATAATAAGAGGAACAACAGTAAGAGATATGGTATTGTGTTTGGTATATTTAACAGTGACTTATAAGAGAGTAAATGAATGTATTACTTCTTCTATAAGTACTCACAATTATCCTAAATCAATCCAAAGTGCTTGAAGGCATTGTACAATCCGTCGTTTTCTACATCATCTGTGATATAGTCGGCCATTTCTTTGATCTCAGGTCCACCGTTGCCCAAAGCGACACCCGTTGTGCAGTATTCGAGCATCGGAATATCCACTTTTGCATCTCCAAAGGCAATGGTGTGTTTGTTCGATTTCTTTAAATGGGTCATAAGTAAATCTAAAGCTGTCTGTTTATCAATATTTTCCAAGGCAACATCTCCAAACAAAGCAGTTTCTCCTGCACCGCCCCAGGTTCCTACTTTAAAGTCACTGAACACTTCTCTAGCTTCCAGATAATCATTGTAATGATCCAGAAGAAAACTGATTTTATTTACCTTTTCACGATACAGGTCTTCACCAAAAATCATTTCCGGGAAGACGTCTTTTATAGTTAAGCGGTCGGCGTCTTCCTTACCTTTGCGGGCACTGTATATTTGAATAGTCTTCTGGGCTTTCTCTGCAAAGTATTCACTGCCATACAATCCTTCATTACTTTCCAGGTAAAATTCAAGTCCTTTGCCATGCAGCCAATCTACGATCTTTCTGCAGCCATCGTAGGTGAGACTGCGTTCAGCAATGACTTTTCCGTCACTCTCGATATAACTGCCGTTTCCGCCAATGTATCCGTCAAAACCTATAGCCAGTATTTCTTCGTACATCTCAGCTTTGCTGCGTCCAGTGACTGTATATATTTTATGGCCGTTTTTTTGAGCGAGTTTAATTGCCGTGACTGCACTTTCCGGCAGCTTATTTTCATAGGTAACCAATGTCCCGTCCACATCTAAGAATACATAATGTCTATCCACTTTATTGTCCTCCTTGATTTATGTGTCACTAGTACCAAACAATATCTAAAAAGAAAACCTGAATAACCACCGGCTAAGACACTCGTCTCGTCGGTCAGTTATTCAGGTTTTGCCTAGTCGAACTAGTCACAATCCTTATTTATCTATAGTATACCAGATATTATCGGCTTTTCCAGATGCTCATTCATTACTTTCATATTCCAGGATATCACCAGGCTGACAGTTCAGCGCTTTGCATAGTGCCTCTAGAGTCGAGAAACGGACAGCTGCAGCCTTTCCTGTCTTCAGCTTGGATAAATTCACGTTGGAGATACCGACTTCTTCTGCCAGATCCTTAAGGAGAATTTTCCGGTCAGCCATAACTCGGTCTAATCTAACTATAATTGGCATGAAATAAAACCTCCTTTAAACTGTCTCATCTGATAGTGTCTGTAGTTCGATACCATAATTAAATATTTCAGCAGCAACGTAGAGGATCAGTCCGATCACAAAGTAACTGCTTAGAGAGAAGAAGAAGTAGCTTGCATCTTCTGCAAGAAGAGTTACTAAACCGGAATAGATGATAGGGGTGACAGCATCAAATCCGATCATGATATAACTTATCTTCTTTAAGTTCATCTGGAGAGAAGGGTGTATATCCTTCATAGAGTTTGTCGAAAAGCTGACTTCCTTTCAGTAATACATAAACATGGATAAGCGAGAATATTGGAACAGCAAATAAAGCAGCACGCTCCAATACCTCATCGGTAATAGGATTTCTTTGAAATTGAAAAAAGGTAAAGCCGGCAGGTTCAAATTGTAATGAACCATTAGCTCTGAAAAGAGTAACATAAAGGCCGACTACTATTATAAAAATAAACATTCCGGCTAGTACTTTAAATATCACAGATCACTAGTGTTGCATAAAACTTAGAATAAATGATTTTCACACATTGTTACTTTCATCACAAGTATTTTTCGTTAAAATTTCCAAAAAAGTCAATTGCTGGCGCAAGGGATGACTTTTTCCAGAAATTTTTAGGGTTATTCAGTTGTGGATTAGTCCATTTGTACTCTCTTTCACTTAACCAGGTGCGAACGATTCTTTGAAATACGCAAACGGTTCATACTGTAACACTCTGATTTGTCTCAAAACAGTGAAGTGGCTTGATTTCAAGCGTAATTGCAGTTTCATCAGTAACGTCAGTAAGTAGACAATCATCGCAAGAATCGCTTGATTCTCTACGCCTTGTTCAGACTGTGAATAGTACGTTTTAATGGTCAAATGTTGTTTGATGTGCTTGAAAAACAACTCGATCTGCCATCTTGATTGATACATCTTTCCGATAGCCTCTGCTGAAAGGTCCATTCGGTTCGTCAGGATACGTAGATTTGATTGATGCTTGCGTTCAATCGTTACTAAGCGAAACAAACCCGTCAGGTAGGTCGATTTTCCCAGCTGAACCAATTGATCACTGATAATCCCTGATTCATGAGACACTTCCAGGTGCGCTTGAACATGAACGGCTGTATTCTTTTTAATGCGGGAAACGAAAAAGTAGCCCTCCCAGTTCATTTGATCAAACTGAGCGAAATCCAGATACCCGCGATCAAAAACATAGGTCGCCCGTTTCTCATTGATAAAGACGTTCAAGTGATCATGGTCGTGTTCAGATGCATGGGACAGTTCGAATTGTTCAGGGTGCACCCATCCTTCTTTCATATGACAGACCTTTAAGTGCAGTTTGATTCCCGACTTAGTCGGGCGAAACGTGCCCCAGGGATACCGTGTTTTATTCAGTGAAAAAGTGGACGAATCAATTAGAAACACTCTTTCTTTTGATTGCACACTGTTTTTTCATGAACCAATGAAAGTAATTGCGTGAAAATATCCATCAAAACAGAGGGTTCGATCTTTCGTAAGGCACGTGATAATTGAGAGAAGCTAATGGACTCAATATCTATCACTTTTTTTAAGTTTGGGTTGACCAACTGTTGATCCAAATGCCGTAGGCTATCGGTTTTATCATTAATCGCATAGAGAAAGAGTTTCAGTACTTTTTTAAACGTTAATTTTTTTGAATACCGATCAAACTGGCCGATAGCCTGTCGAGACGTTTCACTTAATGTTTCTAAAGAAATGTAGGAAAACCATTTATTTATGGTCATTTTTGTTTTATACTTATCCATGCTGTAAGTCCTTTGTTTTGGTCTTGGATAAGTCATCCAACCCCATTATAAAGGACTTTTTCATGTGTTGAAACAGTTAAAATTTTTAATGCAACACTAGTGATTTAAAATGAACTAAACGAATCGATGCTTCGAATATAAGATGTAAACATCTGTTTCGCACTATCGTCTTATTGTAAGCATATTCACCTGGCATTACACAGCAAAGGGTGTGATGTCTCAATTATGAAGGCATCTTAGTGTAAAGTGGTACTTCCTCGAAATCATTTCTTTTTGATCGAGATATGCTTTCCTGTAAATAAAAAAGCTGTGCAGCAAGTTGCCGCACAGCTTTTTTATTATGACTGGGCTACTAGGATTCGAACCTAGGAATGACGAGACCAAAACCCGTTGCCTTACCACTTGGCTATAGCCCAATAATATAAAATGGAGGGAGTAGGATTTGAACCTACGAACCCGAAGGAACGGATTTACAGTCCGCCGCGTTTGGCCACTTCGCTATCCCTCCGTATTAACAAAAACACTAGACTAGACAATGCCGGCTAAAGGATTTGAACCCTCGACCCACTGATTACGATTCAGTTGCTCTACCAACTGAGCTAAGCCGGCATTACTGACACTTACTAATAAAGTGTGATGACCCCTACGGGATTCGAACCCGTGTTACCGCCGTGAAAGGGCGGTGTCTTAACCGCTTGACCAAGGGGCCAGTCATCTTGTACTTTTTAAGCACAAGATATATTCTATAATGGATACGAGTGATTGTCAATAAGATTTAGTAAAATTAACATTATTTAATCAAACGCCTGAACATGTTCGTACTTGTCAGGTTTTCTTTTGAACAGTTCGACCACATATGGGCAGATTGGATAGATCTTCTTCTGCTCTTTCTGCATCTCTTCAACCACACGGTCAACCAGCTGCTCTGCTACCCCCTGGCCTCTCAAAGAAGGGTCTACAAAAGTATGATCAACTCCCACCCTGTCTCCCTGGGAAACCCAAGTGATTTCAGCTAGTAACTGCCCGTCTTCTTCTTTATAGAAGCGGTTATTCCCTTTAGAAAATTCCATATTCTCACCTCTTTTACATGTGTTCATCAATTATAGCATAAAGACTAGCCCTTTCAAACATAAGCGGTTTCAACTCTCTATGTGTTACTGATTGAACTTCTTCTATAAGAAGGTTAAAGTTATAAGAGAGATGATACCTTAACAATAGGAGGTCATTATTATGATAACCCTGTTAAACCGGCTATATCAAAAATCGCTTCATCTTACATCTTTTTTTCTAAGCTGGAAAGACCCAGAGCTGCTTAAAGGACCTGGATCCGTTCATTCCTTGCCAGACATCATTCGCTCTCACAGCTGTCAGCGTGTACTGATTTTAACGGACTCTGGGATTACCCGTGCTGGAGTATTGAACAAGCTCAAAACTTGCCTGGACCAGTCAGACATCAGTTACACTATTTTTAGTGATATCGAAGCTAATCCGAGCATTCGTACCATTGAAAGAGCAGCTGTCAGATACAACAGCTTTCATTCAGATTGCATAGTGGCGGTTGGAGGTGGGTCAGTGCTTGATGCTGCAAAAGCGGCATCTATTATTATAGGAAAACCTCAAAAATCACTTAAATCATTTAAGGGGCTGCTTAAAATCAGACATGCTCTTCCTCCTCTTATCGCTGTACCGACAACCGCTGGTACTGGAAGCGAGGCGACTGCAGCTGCGGTTGTGTCAGACCCGGAGAAAAAGGAAAAGTTCACGATTATGGACCCCTCTCTGATTCCGGATTACGCTGTTCTTGATCCAGTCCTTCTTAAAAGTCTTCCGCCACAGCTCACTGCAGAAACAGGGATGGATGCCTTGACTCATGCTGTCGAAGCCTATATCGGTCGAAGCAACACATCAGCAACTAGACGGTTGAGTGAAGAAGCGATTCTTCTCATCCACTCCAACTTGCTTCAATCTTATAATAACGGGTCAGACTTAACCGCAAGAGAAAATATGCTGATGGCATCCTATAAAGCCGGACAAGCTTTTACACGAGCGTATGTCGGAAACATCCATGCCATTTCTCATGCCCTAACGGCTTTCTACGGCGCTCCTCATGGTCGGACGAATGCCATGCTGCTGCCAGTCGTTCTAAGATATTACGAATCTGCTGTTCAACCTGATCTTTCAAGACTATCTGACAAGCTTGGACTGACTGAAAGTTCAGCATCAGAGAAAGAGAAAGCAGAAGCATTCATTAGTTGGATAGAGAAACTAAATCAGAAGATGACTATTCCGGACAAACTGGATAGGGTCCAGAAGAAAGATTATCTCCCTCTTTCCCGGCATGCCATCAAGGAAGCTAATCCGTTATATCCGGTCCCGGTAATGTTCACTTCAGACGATTTCACAGCTATTTTAGACCTCATATCAAACTAAAACGCATTAAGAAAGGATTTTTACCATGAGTATTGAAACCATTGCAAAAAAACAGAGAAATTACTTTTATCAGGGAGAGACTTTATCTGTAGACTTTCGAAAAAAACAGCTGATGAAGCTGAAGAAAACGCTCATCGCTCATCAGGATGACATAGTCGAGGCTGTCCACAAGGATTTCGGCAAGTCATCCTTCGAGACTTATGTCACTGAAATTCAAGTCGTCTATGATGAGATAAACTATATGCTTAAGAATCTGAAGAAACTGGCGAAACCCCAGAAAGTTCGTACGCCTCTGTTGCATTTTTATTCAAAAAGTAAAATTATGCATGACCCATTGGGAACCGTTCTGATCATTTCTCCGTGGAACTACCCTCTTGCACTAGCACTGACCCCACTTGCAGGCGCCATTGCGGCTGGAAACTGTGCGGTCATCAAGCCCTCAGAGGTGAGTTCTCATACCTCTGCGCTGATCAGTAAGATAATTACTGAAAATTTTGACGAACAGTATCTAACTGTATACGAAGGGGAAGCGGACACGACCCAGACCTTATTAAAACAGGGATTCGATCATTGTTTCTTTACTGGAAGCACTGAAGTAGGCAAAAAAATCATGCAGACTGCCAGTGAGACACTTACTCCAGTCACTCTTGAATTGGGTGGAAAAAGCCCCTGTGTCGTGACGGAGGATGCAGACATTGTGAAGGCTGCCTGTCGTATCGTATGGGGTAAGTTTGTCAATGCAGGACAGACGTGTATTGCTCCTGATTTCGTCCTGGTGCACGAATCTGTTAAACATAGACTGATCCTTATGATCCAAGAGGTCCTCAGACGCTTCTACGGAGAACAGCCTTTAGAAAATGATGACTATGCTCGTATTATTACTGAAAAACACTTTGATCGACTTGTTGGGCTTATGGATAATGAATCTATTCTTCATGGAGGAGAATACAGCAGAGACACCCTATCTATTGCCCCTACATTGGTTGACGATCCAGACTGGGACAGTCAGATTATGACGGAGGAAATTTTCGGGCCGCTTCTACCGATTATTGGGTATGACTCAATCGTCGATACAGTCCATACTCTCCAGGACCGTCCTAAACCACTGGCTTTCTATCTTTTTACTGAATCTGAGGTTTATAAGGAGTTCGTTATGGGATCTCTGTCATTTGGCGGAGGTTGCATCAATGATACACTGATTCACTTCGCCAATCTTAATATGCCGTTCGGCGGAGTCGGCCATAGCGGTATGGGGAATTACCATGGAAAATATAGTTTCGATACATTTACCCATTCTAAAAGCGTGACTGAAAAGACAACACTGTTCGATATTCCTCTACGGTACCCTCCATACAGTAGTAAGGTGATGGACTGGCTTAAAAAGATGATGTAATTTTTTCAATTAAATAGTATATAGGCGTGGCCGCTAATGGTCACGCCTGTTTGTTATAACGCTACGGATTAAATAATTAATGTTTATCGTTAATTTATTGTTGACAGTCATTAGTTTCAAGGAGTATGATATAGCCATCAAAGAAAAAAGTGGTTTCCAAATATGAATATCAAAAAGTTTCAGTTCATCTGTCGTTTTACATCTGTGATCACTAGTGTTGCATAAAACTTAGAATAAATAGGTTTTATAGGTTGTTACTTTTATCACAAGTAGTTTTCGTTAAAATTTCCAAAAAAGTCAATTGCTGGCGCAAGGGATGACTTTTTCCAGAAATTTTTAGGGTTATTCAGTTGTGGATTAGTCTTTTTGTACTCTCTTTCACTTAACCAGGTGCGAACGATTCTTTGAAACACTCAAATGGTTCATACTGTAACGCTCTGATTTGTCTCAAAATAGTGAAGAGGGTTGATTTCAACCTTAATTCTAGTTTCATCAGTAACGTCAATAAGTAGACAATCATCGCAAGAATCACTTGATTCTCTACGCCTTGTTCAGACTGTGAATAGTACGTTTTAATGGTCAAATGTTGTTTGATGTGCTTGAAAAACAACTCGATCTGCCATCTTGATTGATACATCTTTCCGATAGCCTCTGCTGAAAGATCCATTCGGTTCGTCAGGATACGTAGATTCGATTGATGCTTACGTTCAATCGTTACTAAGCGAAACAAACCCGTCAGGTAGGTCGATTTTCCCAGCTGAACCAATTGATCACT
>NZ_BAAGIQ010000016.1:0-35565 GCF_054658175.1 Alkalibacterium sp. s-m-28 | reverse complement strand
TAATGTTTCTAAAGAAATGTAGGAAAACCATTTATTTATGGTCATTTTTGTTTTATACTTATCCATGCTGTAAGTCCTTTGTTTTGGTCTTGGATAAGTCATCCAACCCCATTATAAAGGACTTTTTTATATCATGAAACAGTTAAATTTTTAATGCAACACTAGTGATTTTAAATATGAAAAAAGTTAGAGTTTTAAATTTAATCACATTTGAAATACTTAACCGCCCTTGATATATGGTATACTTACTCCGTGTATGTGCAGATTTTGGAGGTGGCAGCATGCCCTTGGATTTTTTTACAAATTTTGACTGGTCAAGGCTTCTTGTGTGGCGTACAGCTGTGAATATCATTGATATTCTAATAGTGGCATTCTTTATCTATCAGCTGATGCGTATCGTAAAAGGTACTCGTGCAGTCGAACTGCTTAAAGGAATTGGAGTCATTTTGATTCTGAAAGCAATTAGTGTTATTTTTCGGTTATATACGACGGAATTCATTGTGGATTTCGTTATTCAGTGGTCGGCTCTAGCACTGATCATTATATTCCAGCCGGAACTTAGACGTGGACTTGAACATCTGGGAAGAGGGTCTCTTTTCGGAAGAAAACGTCGATCGACTGCAACTGAGATCATTGTTGATAACTTATCCCATGCAATTCAGTACATGAGCAAAAGACGGATCGGTGCGCTCATCTCGATTGAAATGGAAACGGGTCTGGACGAATACATTGCTACAGGTATCCCGCTAAACGCAGAACTGAGCTCTGAACTTCTGATCAATATTTTTATTCCGAATACCCCGCTTCATGATGGAGCTGTCATCATAAAAGATTACAATATCGCGACGGCTGCGAGCTACTTACCTTTATCAGAAAGTCCGGCTATTCCTAAAAAGCTGGGAACACGCCATAGAGCGGCGATCGGACTGTCGGAAGTATCGGATGCCATTACGATTATCGTATCTGAAGAAACAGGGGAAGTCAGCATTTCTCGTAGAGGAAATCTGATCAACGATATGTCGCAGGATGAAGTTTTGAACTACCTGACAAAAGAACTCGTGGAATCAGAGAAAGAAAAAGAGACGCAAGGACCGCTGCAGCAGATTGTTGAGGCCGTACGGAAAGGAGTGTCCAGCAAGTGAAGTTGAATTTGGACAACCCGTGGATTACTAAATTAGTCGCACTTATATTTGCCGTGACGTTATTTTCGTTTGTTGCGCTGGAAAATCAGTCCCGGATCCGTTCAACGAGTCCAACTGACGGAGCAAGCATCACCAGCTCGGAAGTCATTACTAATTTGCCGATCGATATCAATATTGATCGGGACTTGTATTTCGTATCGGGCATTCCGGAAACGGCAACGATTCGTCTTGAGGGCCCTCAGGCTGTGCTGACTCAGACGTTGGCTACTCAAAGTTTCAATATCGAAACGCCTGACCTGAACCAGATGGGCCCAGGCCGTCACACTGTCCAGCTTGAGGCAGAAGGATTGAGTGATCAGTTGAATTACAGCATCATGCCGGCAGAACTGACGCTGGAAATTGAAGAAAAAGTCATAGAAGAACATGATGTAAGAGTCGAATTTAATGAAAATGCACATTTGGCTGATGGCTATACTGCCGATGATCCTGTCCTGTCCGATGAATCAGTGACAATATCCGGTGCTGCTTCGACTATGGAACAGATCAGCGATGTGATGGTAGTTGTCATGCCGGAAGAAAGTGACATAACCACTGATATCGACATCCTTTTGAACGTCCTGGTTCTTGATGAAACGGGCGACCTGCTTAATGTGAATACTTCGCCACAACAGATTAAGGTGACGATCCCTGTTCAAGGAACCGAACAGACCGTTCCAATGAATCTGGAAGAAATTGGTACACCTAATGAAGATTATGAATATGCTCTGGAGTTTGCTCAAGGAGAACCTGAACAGATCACTGTGATCGGTGAATCGGGTATTCTTGAAGAGATGAATGATTTTTCTGTAGAGGTGGATGTGTCGGGGATCACTGAATCGACCATCAGAACCATACCGATTCCTCTGCCGGATGGGATATCAGACAGTAACCCGAGAGATGTGGATGTACTGATCAGAGTGACGCCTGTCGAACAGGAAGCAGAAGACGATGATGAAACTGAAGAAGATGAAGACGATACTGTATAACTAGACTATTAGGATGAGGAGTTTGAACAATGGGAAAATATTTTGGAACAGATGGTGTTAGAGGGGTTGCGAATAAGGAACTGACCCCTGAACTGGCTTTTAAACTGGGGCGTTTTGGAGGATATGTGCTGTCTCAGCACGCTGAAGAGGAAACCCCTAGAGTACTTGTGGGAAAAGATACACGTATATCCGGTAGAATGCTGGAATACTCCCTTGTAGCTGGACTATTGTCTGTCGGGGTTGAAGTATTGAGACTTGGTGTCATTACTACTCCCGGCGTGTCTTACCTGACACGTCAGCAGAACGCAACGGCAGGAATCATGATCTCTGCCTCACATAACCCTGTGGAAGACAACGGAATCAAATTCTTCGGGTCAGATGGGTTTAAACTCTCTGATGAACAGGAAGCTGAAATTGAAGAACTACTGGATCGTGATGGAGATGACCTTCCGCGTCCTAGTTCGGATGGCCTTGGAACATCTGAAGAGTACAAAGAAGGAATCTTGAAGTACATTCAGTTTCTGACGCAGACGATCAACGGAGACCTTTCAGGTACTCATGTAGCTCTTGATGGAGCTAATGGTGCAGCAAGTCCGCTTCTCAACCGCCTGTTTGCCGATTTGGATACTGATTTCGACGTAACTGGTGCCTCACCAAATGGTCTGAACATTAATGATGGAGTGGGAAGCACACATCCTGATTATCTGGCTGATTTTGTACTGGAAAAAGGCGCAGACGTGGGGTTAGCTTTTGATGGAGACGGAGACCGTCTTATCGCTGTTGATGAACTGGGTAATATTGTTGATGGAGACAAGATCATGTACATCTGCGGGAAATTCATGCATGAAGAAGGTCGTCTGAAGAAGAATACGATCGTTTCAACAGTCATGAGTAATATTGGTTTCTACAAAGCGCTGGAAGTCCATGATCTGGAATCAGTGAAAACTAAGGTCGGTGACCGTTATGTTATGGAAGAAATGGTCAAAAATGGTTATAATTTAGGTGGAGAACAGTCGGGTCACCTGATTTTCCTTGATTACCATACAACTGGAGACGGCCTGCTTTCAGGAATTCAGTTGCTTAATGTGATGAAACAGACAGGCAAGAAATTGTCAGAACTCGCTGAAGAAGTAACGACGTATCCTCAGAAACTGGTCAATATTCGTGTGACAGACAAGCATAATGTCATGTCCAACCCGGCAATCAGTGAGGTCATTGAACAGGTCGAACAGGAAATGGCAGGAAATGGCCGTGTACTGGTTCGTCCAAGTGGAACAGAGTCTCTTCTACGTGTCATGGCGGAAGCTGAAACGGAAGAAGCAGTGAATGAATATGTCGACCGTATTGCGGACGTCGTCAGAAAAGAAATAGGTACAGAGGAAGCGTAACAAAGCGTATTAGATTACCGCAGATAGCTTAGCGAGAAGCAATCTGCGGTTTTTACATATTGAAGCAAAGGAGCAGGTGCTATGAATGCAGAATCCTATCTATCCCCGGCCTCTATCAAAAGACAAGCAAGAGAGGAATTAAGTGGAAAATGGAGAGATGTTATCCTTCTCTACCTCGTACCGTTTGTTATCAGTCTTCTGCTGACTGGCGGTATATATGGATTCGACCTGACATCCATTCCTAGAATTATTGTTGGCGAGGAAGAGGGGAATATACTGATCAATTTTCTCGTAACATACTTGACAATAGGTATATCATTTACCTTGCTCGATATGACCCGATCAAGCAGTTATAAAATAAAACCTCTGCCTGATGCTTTTCAAGTGTTTTCAAGACGATTCTTTATTCCTGTTTTTCTTATCCAACTTCTTCGAACCTTGTTCATTGCGCTATGGACGCTAGTCTTTATTATTCCAGGAATCATCAAAACCTATTCGTATTCGCAGGCATTTTTTATTTTTAAGGATAAAAAGGATCGCGGAACTGAAGAATACCTTTCAGCGTTCGATTGCATAAAAGAAAGTAGGTATTTGATGGACGGGCACAAGCTGGAGCTCTTTTTCCTTCACTTGTCATTTTTCGGATGGTACCTCCTGGAAGTGTTCACCTTGGGGATTGCTTCTTTATACGTCAGACCGTATCTTAACATGGCGGAAGCTGTCTTTTACTCCAGACTGAGCTACGATCATAAAGAGACAAGCGATGGTCAAGTCGACGCTTATTATGATGAGACACACTTTGAAGGTGAAGTGTATGAGGAAGATGAAGAGTGTGACGATTTTGCAGATTATTAAATAGAGATCTGTAAAGTCTCCTTTCTGCCATCGATTGATGTGAGCAGGAAGGGACTTGTTATCTCTTTAGAAAGATACTCAGGCAATTGGAAGAACATAACCCATCTCAGACGAGTTAGAGCCATATGGAGAGAAAGAACCAGGTAATCATGATCAATTGAATGATCCCTTCTGCAATTCGTCCGCTGAGAAACCCGATGAGCGTTCCGACAGCTGCTCTTAAAGCGTGCGCGAAGGTATCCTGTATCCAGAATTCTACGATCAGAACGGCAATAAACGGAAAAATCAGAATTCCGAATGGGGGAAAGATGAATGTTCCAGCGATGATGGCAATCGTCGCCGTTGTTTCCCCGATTTTACTTCCGCCGAATTTGTTGACAGCGATTGATCCGGCAAGCAGGTCGGCAAGCAGGAGGAAGACGGTAAGTACGCCCATTGATACCCAGAAGACCCAGGTCAGGACTGCTGAATTGATGAAAAAATGATAAATGAGAAAGCCACCCCAGACAGCTAGTACTGAGGGGACGACGGGAGAAATAAGACCCACAAAACTCAATATGAACAGACCGATGATCACGATCCATAAAATAGTATCCATTTTATCTATTCCTTTCTTAAATGATATCTAACTCAAGTATACTAGAGTTAGAGCTTATACAAAAAAGATAGACTTTTAATTTTAGACTGGGATTCATTGACAATAGATTTAGATAATGCTAATATCAGAAGTGAACAAACTATTAGTAAGTAGATTAGGGAGTGTTTGATCGTGCCAATCACATTTTTAGAGAAGCAAAACGAGTGTTGCTGTACATGTGTACAGTCTATTTCTCATGCTCTCAAAAATGTTCTAGGCGATTAAATCGATAAGCTCCTGATATATTCTGTCACTATCAGATCAGGAAGAAATCACTAACCGTTAGAATAATTAGAGTGAGCGCATGAGGGATCCCCTTGTGCGTTTTTTTGACGAAAGGAGGATAATATGATTATACAGACAGTAAATGAACTGATCGGTCAGACACCTATGATGGAAATTAAAGGCTATGACCTTCCAGAGAACACACGAATACTTGCGAAGCTTGAACAGTTCAATCCTGGAGGAAGCATCAAGGACCGTCTGGGTGTCAAACTTATTGACACAGCATTTAAAGAAGGAAGAATCAACAAAGAGTCAACGATCATAGAGCCGACTGCCGGGAATACAGGGATCGGTCTGGGGCTGGCTGCGATGTCATATGGATTGAAACTGATTTTCGTCGTACCTGAAAAGTTCAGCATTGAAAAGCAGGAGCTGATGCGAGTCTTGGGAGCAGAAATCGTCCATACACCTACGGAAGAAGGCATTAAAGGCGCAGTGGCTAAAGCTAAGGCGTTAGGCGAGAAGATCGAAAACAGTTATCTCCCGCTTCAGTTCGAAAATCCTGTCAATCCGTTGACTTATTATGAAACTTTGGGACCTGAAATTGTCAAGGACTTAGATGGTCAGTACCCTGATTCTTTTGTCGCAGGGGCAGGAAGCGGAGGCACGTTCAGCGGGGTTGCTCAGTACTTCAAGGAACAGTCAGAGAGTGTCCGAACAATCGTCGTCGAACCGGAAGGATCCATATTAGGTGGAGGCGAACCAGGACCCCACGAGACAGAAGGCATTGGTGTTGAGTCGTTCCCGCCTTTCATGAAGAAGGAATGGATCGATCAGATCTATACCATTTCTGATGAAGAAGCATTCTATTACACAAAGGAACTGGCCAGAAAAAATGGACTCTTTATAGGAAGTTCAAGCGGGGCAGCATTTGCGGCAGCACTTAAAGAAGCACAGACGTTACCAGCAGGCAGTACGATTGTGACAGTCTTCCCGGATGGAAGCGAACGGTATTTATCAAAAAATATATACAAATAAATTCAAAAGAGGAGACGATCAGTTATGCGAATGAAAACAACTTTTATACACGGTGGAATCAGTCATGATGAGGCGACAGGATCAGTTAATGTCCCGATTCACCAGACAACAACATACAAACAGGAAAAAGTAGGGGTTCACAAAGGATTTGAATACTCCAGAACAGGAAATCCGACTCGTCTGGCGCTGGAGAAGCTCATTGCAGATATGGAAGGTGGAGTCAGAGGGCTGGCCTTTGCTTCAGGTTCTGCTGGAACGCATAATATTTTTTCCCTGTTTTCTCAAGGGGACCATATCATCGTCGGGGATGACGTTTATGGCGGAACTTACCGTCTGATCAACAAAATTTTAAAGCGTCTGGGACTGACCTTTACTGTTGTCGATACAAGTGACAGTTCAACAATCGAAGGAGCCATCAAGGACGAAACGAAAGCAATCTTCCTTGAAACACCGACTAACCCTCTGCTTAAAATAACAGATATCAAGGCTGTTGCTGATATTGCCAAAGCGCACAATATAATCACTATCGTGGACAATACCTTTGCGACGCCTTACAATCAGCGTCCGCTCGAACTTGGTGCTGATATTGTTCTTCACAGTGCATCGAAGTATCTTGGTGGACATAGTGACGTCGTTGCAGGTCTTGTAACAACTAACAGTGAAAAACTGGGAGAAGAACTAGGGTTTCTTCAGAATGCTATTGGTGGGATTCTTGGGCCTCAGGATAGCTGGATCATTCAGCGTGGGATCAAGACGCTTGGTATCCGCATGGAAGCGCATGAAACAAATGCTAAAAAAATCGTCGACTATTTGAATAATCATGACAAAGTAGAGAAGATATACTATCCTGGACTTGAATCACACCCAGGATATGAAACGGCTAAAAAACAGATGACAGGTTTTGGCGGCATGGTATCATTTGAACTGAAGGAAGGCTTGTCTGCTGAAACGTTCGTCGAAAGTCTATCCCTGATCACACTGGCCGAAAGTCTAGGAGCAGTAGAAAGTCTGATCGAAATTCCGGCACTGATGACACACGGAGCAATTCCTTCAGCAGACCGTCTGAAAGCTGGAATTAAGGATGAACTGATTCGTCTATCTGTCGGAATCGAAGATGTCGAAGATCTGATCGAAGACCTGGAGTCAGGATTCAATAAACTATAATCCAACAGATAGAGGAGCAGACATGAGCGCATTCAAAGAACTGATGCAGACTTATAAAAAGAATGACCCGGCTGCAGGCAGCTCAGCTGAAATCGTCCTGACTTATCCTGGAGTCTGGGCAATATTCTTTCATCGAATCTCCCATTTTTTATATAATAAAAGAGTAAGGGTACCGGCTCGTATGCTGTCCATGTTTGCTAGATGGATCACCGGAATCGAAATTCATCCCGGAGCTGTAATCGGTCGTCGGCTGTTTATTGACCATGGTATGGGCATCGTGATCGGTGAAACCGCAGAAATTGGAGATGACGTCAAGATGTTTCACGCTGTTACTCTAGGTGGACGGGGCGATCAGGCAGGCAAGCGCCACCCGACCATCGGTGACGGGGTACTTCTCTCCGCGCATGTTCAGGTAATAGGTAATATCACAATAGGTAAACAGGCTAAAATAGGAGCCAGTGCAGTCGTTTTAAAAGATATCCCTGTGGGAGTAACGGCTGTCGGTATTCCTGCAAAAGTAGTAAAGACCAAGGAAGAGAACTTTAGAAAAACTGCAGATAATCACACGATATAAAGGGGCGAACTAATGGGTCGAGAATTTATAGAGGTATTTACCGGATGGGCCAAGAATTATGATGCATCAGTCAAAGGCAATGATGAAGAATATAAGGAAGTGTTCGCCGGATATGAGGAAATACTGGAGGAAATAGTCAATAGAAGCGGCAATCATGTTCTGGAGTTCGGCATTGGAACTGGGAACCTGACTGAAAAACTGTTGAATGCCGGCAAGGAAGTGTTTGCTGTCGAGCCGTCACCAGAAATGCGTAAACTGGCTAAAGAAAAGTTGCCGGACGATTTTACGATTCACGATGGGGACATGCAGGATTATCCACTGCCGGACAAACCTCTGGATACAATCGTCAGCTCATACGTTTTCCATCATCTGGATGATGAAGAAAAGAGCGAAGCAGTAAGATTCTATGCCCAGCAGCTGGCTGAAGGCGGGAAGCTCGTCTTTGCTGATACGATCTTCGTAACTCAGGATGTCTATGACAATGTCATAGAAGAGGCTGAAAGCGGAGGCTACAGTGATCTTGCGGAAGACTTGAGGAGAGAATACTATCCTCTACTGGATACGGTATACACTGCATTGAGTAAAGCAGGATTTTCCCAGATATCCTTTACTCAAATGAACGATTTTGTCTGGGTATTTGAAGGAACGAAAGTACAAGACGTAAAAAATATGGATATTTTAAAAGGAGATAATCATTAATGGCTGAAAAAAAGATGAACGTCGAAAGTTTTAACCTTGACCATACAAAAGTACAGGCTCCTTACGTCCGAGTGGCTGACAGAAAAACAGGAACGAACGGTGACCTGATCGTCAAGTATGATGTCCGGTTTTCACAGCCGAATAAAGAACACATGGACATGATGGCCGTGCATTCCCTTGAACATCTGACTGCAGAGCATATCCGTAATCATGCGGATTATATCGTCGATTTCGGTCCTATGGGCTGCCAGACAGGGTTTTATCTGACTGTTCTGAACCACGATAACATCGATGAAATACTCGAAGTACTTGAAAAGACGATGAAAGACGTACTGGAAGCTGACGAAGTACCGGCAAGCAACGAGGTACAGTGTGGCTGGGCGGCACATCACACGCTTGAAGGAGCAAAAGAAGTGGCTGAACGCTTCCTTTCAAAACGTGATGAATGGTCAGTGGTATTTGCAGAAGATTCTGTACAGTAATTACTGAAAAAACCGATCAGACGACACTATTATCGTCTGATCGGTTTTTTCTTCTTTTTAGAGCAATGATGTTCGATTCGTCCGACGAATCGGTTCCTTATTTAAATGAGCGGTGTTGTGGGCAGTACTATATTAGTGAAATAACGGATTTAATTAATACATAGAGAAACTTCTTCTGATTTTGAGAGTCATTCAGGAACAAGTGATCTTTAGATGTAGTTCCGGCAGTATAATAAAGGAAAAGGTATCGTTAGCGTACCGGCCAGTTGCAGTTCCGTAACATCAGCAGAGTCTAAGGTATAACTAGCGCGGTTCTAATTACAGTTCCAGGAAATTATAGTTTCCAAAGTGTCGCTAAACAGCGTCTAATTACAGTTCCAGGAAATTATAGTTTCCAAAGTGTCGCTAAACAGCGTCTAATTACAGTTCCAAAAAATCAATGCGTCCAAAGTGCTGCTAAGCGGCCTCTAGTTACAGTTCTGAATATATACTGTATCTAAAATGTCGCTATTCGCCCTATAAGTATAGTTCCGTAAACTGAGGGGATATAGATATACTATTAGGTCCTCCCAGCTTAAAGGTTTAGCATGTCATGTACTATAGTGTGTCTTTTTTAAGCATCATTCCTTTGTGCTGCCAGTCCGTTAGGCATAGAGGCCATGCAATCGGGTTTCTGACCGTGAGTCATGTGTATTTGAAGTTAGTCATGCTATAATAAACTAATAATTCCGGGGAGATGAACATATGACTAAAAACACATTTGATTTGGAACAGCAATTACTTTCAGACTTTGACAGTAAGCTGACTGCTGAAGGAGTATCTGGGGAGAGACTCGCTTACCGACTGGGTATACTGTCAAAAATAGGACTTACTGAGGACCAAGGCTCACGACGCCCGGGATTCTCACAGGAAGAGCGAGAAGCAAAAAACTGGATCGTTAAATGGATGGAAGAAGCAGGAATGCAGGTCAGAGAAGATGGGGCAGGCAATATCATCGGCAGACTGGACGGGAAACACCCTGACAAACCAGTAATTATGAGCGGATCCCATGTTGACACAGTCCCTAACGGAGGACATTTTGACGGGACAATAGGTGTGCTTTCAGCTCTGGAAGTTGCTCAGTCATGGAAAGAAACAGGGTATGCACCTGAAAAACCTTTGGAAATAGTGGCTTTTACTGATGAAGAAGGGTCGCGCTTCAACGGAGGGCTGACAGGCAGCGAGGCAATGATGGGGGATACGGACATCGAAGCCATGCAGACTAAGAAAGATTTTGACGGCCGCGCCTTTGAAGAGGTCATTAATGACGTAGGATTAAGTGTTGAAGGATTCAAATCAGCCGGACGTCCGCACAGTGATATCGAGTCCTATGTCGAAGTGCATATCGAACAGGGCAAGCGACTTGAAAAAGAGCAGCTGCCGTGTGGAATTGTAACTGGAATTGCCGGCCCCTACTGGTTGAGACTGACATTTAAAGGACAGGCTGGTCATGCCGGAAACACGCCTATGACTGATCGACAGGACGCGTTGGTTGCGGCTGGACATTTTATCCACTATATCAGTCATCTTCCTCAAAAAATAAACGACTCTGCAGTAGCGACAGTTGGGAATATTGAGGTCAAGCCGAATGGAACGAATGTGATTCCTGGGGAAGTCATAGTTTACGTGGATATCAGGGATATTTTTGAGAATACACGTCAGCAGCTTATTGATGCTATTATTCAAACGGCAGAAGATATCAGTAAATCCTGGGCAATCACTCTGACATGTGAGACAGTGCATAATGTGCCGCCAGTTCCTATAAAAAAAAACTACAGGATAAATTGGAAAAAGCGATGCAGGGGAAAGGCATCAGACCCTACTATCTTCCTAGTGGAGCCGGTCACGATGCAATGATCGTGGGCCAGCATGTTCCCTCCGCAATGATTTTCGTCCGAAGTAAAGATGGGATAAGTCACAATCCTGCAGAATGGTCTGATTTGAACGATTGCGTTCAGGCAGTGCATATACTTAAAGACTATATCGAAAGCTGCCAGTCCCTATAGAAGATTCACAAGAAATGGAAAAAGGAGGATGACCTTATGCCGATAATTTCTTATTCGACACTGCCCCTTCTGGAATCTCAGCCTATGGAGGCCGTAAACTCATGTATTGAACTAGGTGCAGATAAAGTAGAGCTGTTCATAGATGGTACTCACTGGTCTCACATTAAAGACAATCACAAAGAGGGACTTATTCAACAATTGAGAAGAGCAGGCGCTCAATATAGTGTCCATGCCCCTCACTATGATTTGAATATGGCTAGTGAGTGGGGGCCAGTCAGGACTGCAGCATTGGAACAGTACAAAAAAACCATCCGTTTTGCCGGACGGATCCAGGCATCTCATGTGGTCATCAGTCCAGGTGTCATTCATCCGACGACATTTGACAAGGAAAAAAGCCGACACTATGCTCTTAAAGGAATCAGGACTCTGATTCCTACTGCTAAACAGTGCAAGGTCAGACTGGCTATAGAACATGGTGGCGATCGCCAGAGAGAATTGTTTGATCACGACGCTTTTATTTCTTTTATTCACTCGTTCAAAGAAGATGTGGTGGGTGCAGTCCTCGACGTCGGCCATGCTCAGATTACCAGGTGGCCCATTGCCACTGTCATGAAAGAACTGAACAGCAAGCTTCTGGCCCTTCATATTAATGATACGAGGGGAAATGTGGACAATCACCTGCCTATAGGGCAAGGAGCGATTGACTGGGAGAGTGTCTTTCAGACTTTAAAAATGCTTGATATAGAGCCTGATCTAGTTCTGGAATACAATATGAGAACACCGGTTGAAGAACTTCCCCGGAGCAAAGAGGCGATCCATGACCTTTTCAAAGAGAAGAGCGGCTAATCAAGTTTAAACAATTACACAAAAGACAGCCTCATCGTTAACCTTAAACAAGGGAACGATGAGGCTGTCTGCGTTAAATATTACTATCTGCGACGTCTGCCGCCTCCACCAAAAATAAGGAAGAGTCTTAGGACACTCAGGAATGAAGCAATTGCTGCGGCAATATAAGTCAATGCAGCGGCATTCAGTACTTTCTTGGCTTGAGGCAGTTCTTCATTTGTAAGAAGGTTCTGCTCTTCAAGGATACGAATGGCACGTTTAGACGCATCGAATTCTACCGGTAAAGTGACCAGCTGAAACAGCAGAGTCAGTGAGAACAAAAGAATTCCAATATTGATCAGTGTCTGCTGATAGCCCATGAAAAATCCAAGAAACAGGATTGGGAAAGCAGCTGTCTGTCCGAAGTTGGTAACCGGCACAAGTGCTGCACGTAGACGAAGCGGACCGTAGTTGTCGCGGTCTTGCATGGCGTGTCCAGCCTCGTGTGCTGCTACACCGATAGCGGCTACTGATGTTGAATTCCGAGTGGTATCGGATAATCTGAGGACACTGTCCTGTGCATTATAATGGTCTGTCAGGTTACCCCTGATCCCTTCAAGTCGGACATTTTTCAGCTGTGCAGCGTTCAAAATCTCGCGACAGACATCGGAAGCGGTGTACCCTCGTTTACTCTTCACGTTGCTGTATTTACTGTAAGTGGACTGCACGTACATACTTGCAAATCCGGAAATAATCATACCTATGATAATCAGAATCATTGTGGGATCCCAATAGAATGGAAAGAATGGCATGTAAGTCCCTCCTATGCGTTATAGATTGTATTAATATTAGACCTGTTCATATTATACCATATCGAACTGCAACATTTTAGAAAACTGGACTAATGTTATGTGAGTTCTTTGTGAATAATGAATGGTCTGTCACATTTTGATGCTAGATTTCATCTTAATACTAGTAGTTTACACTACTGACAAAGGTTTTACTATCCATCCAGAGACTGATTTATTATACACAAAGAAGTTTAGTAAATTTACTTGTATAGTTTTACTAAAAGGGTTACAATGTTACTGACTACAAGTAGAGGAGCGATTAATTATGAACAGGAATGAACTGCTGGAGGGGTTTAAAGAAGCTTTCGGGTATGAAGGAAATCAGGTTTTCTTTTCTCCAGGACGAATCAATCTGATAGGCGAGCACACTGACTATAATGGCGGAAAAGTGTTTCCATGCGCAATTACTATGGGAACATACGGAGTTGTTAAGAAAAGGGAAGATCAGATGATTCAGGCGTATTCCGGAAACTTTCCGGAAGTGGGCATTCTGACAGCTGATCTTGATGATCTTACCTATAAAAAAGAAGACAACTGGCTGAATTATGTTAAGGGAATGATCAATTATATACAAGAAAAAACTGGAAAACTGACCCAGGGGTTCGACTTGTATATTTATGGGACTATTCCTAATGGAGCGTCTCTTTCATCTTCTGCCTCTCTTGAACTACTGACTGGAGTGATCGTCAGAGACCTGTTCTCGCTTGACATCGATCAGCTGGACCTAGTCAAACTGGGGATGCGGACTGAAAATGAATTTTTAGGACTGAATTCAGGCATTCTGGATCAGTTTGCTATCGGCATGTCCAAAGCAGGCAGTGCACTGCTTCTTGATACAAACACACTGGAATTCGAAGAGATTCCAGTCGATCTGCCCGATCATAAAATAGTCATCATGAATTCAATGACCAGAAGAGAGCTGGTCGATTCTGAATACAATACCCGTCGTGAGCAGTGTGAGACGGCGTTAGAGCAGCTTCAGACAGCAGTGAATGTCAGGAGTTTAGGTGAACTGACAGAAGAGGCCTTTGAGGCGCACAAACGTGTCATATCAGATGAGATTCTGCTCAGACGGGCAAGACATGCTGTCTATGAAAGTGCAAGGACTGAACGGGCTGCAGAGGCTCTGAAGAATAATGACCTGAAGGCGTTCGGTCAGTATATGAATGAATCTCACGAGTCCCTTCATCAAGATTATGAGGTGACTGTCAGAGAAACGGATCTTCTGGTGAGGCTGGCCTGGCAGCAGAAAGGCACAGTTGGTGCTCGTATGACAGGCGGAGGCTTTGGAGGCTGCTGTATTGCCATCGTCGAGGATAATCACGTCGATGAGTTTATCGCTCAGGTGGGTCAGGGATTCAAGGAAGAAATTGGATATGAAGCAGAGTTTTATATTGCAGAAACGGAAGATGGCACAAAGGAATGGGTGAACAATGACTAAGATACACACTACACGTGGGATTAATCAGACGATTGCTGACTTTGTAGAGTCCCAGGTAAAGTCGGGCCTCGTTCATCAGACAGACAGAATTTATCTAGCCAACAGACTGGCTGCGTTGCTGAAAGTGGATGCATTGGAAAATCTGTCCCCTTCAGATAGGAAAAATACCGCGTTGGAGCTACTGGACGAACTGATAAATTACGCTGTTTCAACCGATCAGATCGAAGACCTGCCTTCCTCTAAGGATGTATTTGGTGCAAAAGTGATGGATCTAATTACTCCTGCCCCGTCGCAAGTCAATCTGCAGTTCTGGGAAAATTACAGACAAAGTCCCAAAAAAGCTACAGATCAATTTTTTGGGCTGAGCCGACAGACCAATTACATCAAGACAAGAGAAATAGCTAAAAATATAGAGTATACACATGAAACAGATTATGGCGAGCTTGAAATTACAATCAATCTTTCCAAGCCCGAAAAAGATCCAAAGGAGATTGCTAGAGCCGGAAAGAAAAAGCCGAATTATCCGAAGTGCATGCTTTGTATGGAGAATGAAGGATATGAAGGGCACTTGTCTCACCCGGGTCGGGCGAACCACCGAATCATTCGCATGACTGTCGGTGAGGAAGACTGGGGATTCCAGTACTCACCGTATGCTTATTATGATGAGCACTGTATCTTTCTTTCACACGCACATCGTGAAATGAATGTCGGGATACAGGCAGTCAGAAACCTGATGGATATATTGACCGTCCTGCCGCATTATTTTGTAGGATCGAATGCTGGTCTGCCAATCGTCGGTGGATCGATTCTGTCTCATGATCACTATCAGGGTGGACGCCATACGTTTCCGCTGGAGCGTGCTGAAGAAAGGTTTTCTTTCGAACTCGATGGAATGACCGATGTCAAGGCGGCTGTCATTAAGTGGCCGATGTCAGTGATTCGTATAACGAGTGAATCTAAGAACAGTCTGATAAAAGCCGCAGAAAAAGTAATGTCGGTCTGGGAAGGCTACTCGGATGAATCCGTAGATTTATTATCCGAAACAGATGGAGTCCCACATAATGCTGTAACTCCGATTGCCCGTAGAAAAGGGGAGGCTTTTGAACTGGATCTGGTTCTCCGGAATAATCGGACATCTGAATCCTATCCAGATGGGATCTTTCATCCTCATCCACCCGTTCAGCACATTAAAAAGGAGAATATAGGCTTAATTGAAGTAATGGGTCTGGCGATCTTGCCCCCCCGATTAAAGGACGAACTGAACCAGGTCCGCGACTATCTGCTGGGAAGAGTCGATGCAGTTGATCCCGTCCATCAGTCGTGGGCTGACGAGCTGAAAATCGAACATGAAATAACCGAAGAAACTGTCGGGAATATCGTTGATAAAGCTGTCGGAGAAGTGTTTTTACAGGTACTCAAGGATGCAGGAGTATTCAAGACAGATCATAATGGAAAAGAAGCCTTTAAACGGTTTATCACTCACTTAAAAAAGGTATAATGGGAACGTATTAATTTAATCGGTAAACAAACGGGAGGAAAGAATATGGAGATTACTAGTAAAAGTTATGGAAAAGTTGATGGAGTAGACGTACTTGAATATACACTAACTAACAGTAAAGGGGTAGCAATCAGTGCCATGCCGTTCGGAGCCACACTGACTAAAATAGTCACACCGGATAAGAATGGAAACAGAGAGAATATCACGTTGAATGTAGAAAATCTCGAAGATTTTATTGCCCATCGTCCATTTTACGGTGCAACAATTGGAAGAGTTGCCGGTCGGATCACTAGAGGTCAGTTTACACTAAGCGGGATCGATTATCAGCTGGATGTCAACGAGGGAGAAAATCTGCTTCACGGTGGACCAGAAGGCTTCGATACGAAGTTATGGGAAGTCAGAACTGAAGAAAGTGACTCGCGTGCAAGTCTGATTTTTACTTTTAACAGCCCTGCAGGGGAAAACAGATTCCCTGGAAATCTATCAGTAACTGTCACGTATACATTGACAGAAGAAGATGAATGGATAATTGATTATCAGGCAGAAACAGATGCTCCAACATTGTTCAATCCGACGAATCATGTCTACTTTAATTTGACTGGGGACATCAAAAAGTCGATTCTGGATCATCAGCTGATGCTTAACAGTGATCTTTTTGCGCCACTGGGAGAAGAAAACCTGCCAAAAGGAGAGTTGGATAAGGTAGAAGGGACACCTTTTGACTTTACATCCTTCAAAGCGGTTAAAGAGGCCGTACTGGCTGATCATCCGCAAATCTCACCTTTATCCGGGTTAGATCATCCATTTGTCTTAAGCGGAAAAAGTGACGGACCGGAAGGGATTCTGTTCGATCCTGAATCAGGTAGAGAAGTGAAATTCTTTACAGACTGCAACAGTGTCGTTATCTTTACACATAATGCGGAAGTGGACGACTTTGAGATTCAAGGTGAACCGGCTGGTCAATATGCTGGAATCACTCTGGAGACTCAAACCCTTCCGGATGCGGTCAATCAACCTGGATTCGGCAACATCATTTTAAGACCCGGTGAGACATTTACGTCGCAGACGACTTACCAGTTCGGTGTAAGAGCAGACTGAACCTTTTGATCAGGAATCTATCATTTTAGGAGGGAAGGGATGGCGACACTTAAAGACATTGCAAAAAAAGCTGGTGTATCAACTTCTACTGTGTCCCGAGTGCTCAATTATGATCCGACCTTGTCTGTAGGCGAAGAAACAAAAAAGCGGATATTCGAAGCGGCAGAAGCTTTGGAATACCGAAGTCACAAGAAAGTAATGACTAGAAAAAAAGGGACAATCGCCATTGTCAACTGGGTCAGTGAGTCTGAGGAACTGAACGACCTCTATTACATGTCGATCCGAATAAGTGCTGAAAAAAAAGCCCAGGAGCTCGGTTACGATTTCATACGACTATATGATCAGGATGAACTGATCGATCATGACAATCTGGCTGGTATACTGGCTATTGGGAAATACAGTCAGCATCAGGTGAAGCAGTTTCGGGATAAAGAGCTTCCTTTGTGTTTTGTTGATTTCAAGCCTCAAGCAGATGTTGACTGTGTATTGGTCAATTTCAAAGATGCCATCAAGGGAAACATCGAATACCTGATCAAGCAGGGGCATAAGCGTATCGGCTTCATCGGAGGGGAAGAATCCTTCAGTGACGGGACAGGTAACTGGATCGACCCTCGTGAAAAGACGATGCGAGAATATCTGAAGCGCAAGCGGATTTATTCATCTGATTATTTTCAGGTTGGTGAATTCCGCGTGGAAGATGGCAGAAAGAATATGCTGAAGGTACTGGAGCAGCTAGATAAAAACGAGCGGCCTACTGCGTTTGTGGCAGCAAATGATGCAATAGCAATAGGCTGCCTGAAGGCTTTATATGAGAAAAATATCAAGGTGCCGGAGGACATGGGTCTTATCGGTTTCAACGACATCTCTACAGCAAAATACATTACACCATCCCTGACTACAGTTAAGGTGTATACCGAAGAAATGGGTAGCAGCGGGATACAGCTGCTGCATGAACGGATACAGGATGGACGTGATGTTACGAAGACTGTCATCACCTCAACGAAACTGATTGTCCGGGAGAGTACGTAACGAGTATTGACTATGTGAATTAGAAAAGACCTGCTCATTAGGAAGCAGGTCTTTTCTGATAGATGGAAATGGGTTATCGTTTATTTAGAATAGCAAAGGCATCATCTTGTGGAGTATAGCCCAATTTTACTCGTGCAGAATCGATATCCAGTCTCGGGAAGGCATTGTTGGATACCCCGTTGACCAGCAGATAGGGTTCCTCCAGTTCAGCTTTCAGACAGCAGTCGATCAGATGGTTCATATCACGAGCCGAGAAGTACATGCCCATTGAATAAAAGTCTGCATCAGGATCCAGCTCACTTTCATCATCTTTGTAATCCCCAATTCGAATCCCAACCGACTCGATCCCTTTTTTATAGGCATAATAACTGGCCAGTGCTTCGAGATAGGCTTTGGATACGCCATACAAGTCATCGGGCCTGACCTGGTCCGTTGTTTTTACCTGAACGTTGTGCGGATAGGCATCACTTGCATGAATCGAACTAGCAAAAATAATTCGTTTCAAAGAAGAAGATTTCTCAGCCTGTTTATATAAATTCTGAGGAAGCACATAGTTCAGATCCACTAGTTCATCATAAAAATCTGCGTCCGGATTAGGGTTTCCTGCCAGTTGAATCACATATTCAACACCGTCCAGTGCATCCTCCCACTTGTCGATCTTGGACAAGTCAGCTTCTACTAGCTTAGCCCCGTCTTTCAGTTCTTCAGGAAAATCAGAAAAATCGATGTCCGCCAGTACTAGATCATGCGACTCTTTTAAATGTTTTGTCAGGTTCGTTCCAATCAGCCCTGTGGCACCTGTAATCAATATCTTGCTCATATATAATCTCCTTCCAGTTCATGTAGGGTATAAGTAAGTCCAGCTTCAGTCATTGAGAACTGAAGCTGGACAAAATGTAACTGTTAATGATCAGTCTCTATCGTTGTCTTCTTTAGCGTCTCCAACTGCATCATGACCGTGCCCTTTAGCTTTCTGAGCTTTCCCTTCAGCTTGTTTTCCTTTGTCGTCGGTCGCATCACCGAAAGAATCTTTTAGTCCACCAACTGCTTTATCTTTGGCACCTTTAGCTTTATGCTTCAAACTGTCTTTATTTTCATCCATTTGCTTCTCCACCTTTCAATTGATAATATAGTTTTAATTTTAATCTCATTGTAAGTAGTATGCGGGAATAATTCAAAAGAAACGATTTGTCACACACTGATTCGTTTCTCAAGACACACAAAATGTGCTAAACTAAATTTAAATAGATAGAGATTGAGGAGCTGTAGAATGAAAACTCTCGGGATCGACACGTCCAACCAGGTGATGTCTGTTGCATTAACTGATGGAACTGAACTAGTTTTGGAAAAGACAGTAAATATTAAAAGAAATCATAGCGTTCAACTGATGCCGGCCATAGAAGAGCTGGTCAGCGAAGCGGGATGGAAACCACAGGACATTGAACGAGTGGTCGTCGCCAGAGGCCCGGGTTCATATACAGGAGTAAGAATCGGAGTGACCGTCGCAAAGACACTGGCTTATAGTCTGAATGCCGAGCTCGTTGGTCTTTCCAGTCTGCATATTCTGGCAGGGAATGGTGAGAGAGTTCCCGACAGCTTTATCGTTCCTGTATTCGATGCAAGAAGAGGAAACATCTATACAGGGCTATATAAATATGAAAACACTGGGTTCTCTGCAGTAGAAAACGACACTCATATCTCTGCGGAAACCTGGGCTGCCTATCTGAGTACGCTGGAAGGAACGGTCCAGCTGGTCGGACAGGATGCTGCCCGTCATTTTGAAACATTCAAGTCAAAGCTTGGCGACCGTCTCATTACACTCCCCTCCAGTCGTCACTATCCTAGAGCGAGTGTAGCAATTGAACTCGGTCAATATCATCAACCTGAGCCGGCCCATTTATTTGAACCCGAATACCTGAAACGCGCTGAAGCCGAACAGAACTGGATGGACGCCCATCCTGAACATGCCCAAGGAGGCGGGTGGATTGAGAAACTTTAAAGACTGGTTTTCCGACAGAGTTACAAAGACGACTACACGGACATTCGTTCCAATAGCTGCACGAATCAGACTGGATCAGCCTTTCTATCCACTTTCTGATGAACGGTTTTTAAGCAGCCGAATTGCAAAAGAAGAGGATGTCAACAGTATTCTCATGATTGAAAAAAGGTGCTACAACGGACAGACACCATGGAACAGGTCGGCGATCTTACACGAAATAAGGTACAATAAAAATGCTTTTTACATTGTAGTCTATGAAGAGGAAGAAGCCGTCGCGTTTGTTGGAGCCTGGGTCGTTGGACAGGAAGCACATATTACAAACATCGCAACTGTCCCAGATTATCAGAACAAAGGAATCGCGACGTATTTACTGAGAGAGATAATCAAGATCGCGGAAAAAGAAGAGATTTCAGAGGTTACTCTGGAAGTAAGAGTCTCTAATGAGACAGCACAGAGTCTTTATACCACGCTTGGATTTGAAAAAGGTCGAATAAAGAAAAATTACTATGCTAACGATCATGAAGATGCTCTGGAAATGAGTTTTAGAGTCAAGCAGTTAACTGATGAACAGAAATAGAAAGAGGCACCGCTTATGGAAAACAGAAAGGTCAGGGTCCGTCTGTATCAGACAGATGAAGAATTGGGGCATGACTTCTATAGACTAGCAGAAGAGGCATTTGCCCATGGGTCACCTTGGACAGAAGAAGAGTATGAACAAACGGTAACCCGATCTGACCTGACATTTTTCATAGCGGAAATTGAGGAACAGCCAGTGGGTTATGTCGGTGGGAAGATTATTCTTGATGAAGCTGAAGTTTACTCTATTGCAGTAGAACCAGCCTTTCAGAATCAGAGAGTAGCATCTCAATTGATTGAAGCCTATAAAACACACTGCCGCGCAAATGGGGTTAAGATTCTTTTTCTCGAAGTCAGAGAATCTAACTTTACAGCCCGGAATTTTTATGTCGCCCATCAGTTCAAGGAAATCTCCAGGAGAAAAAGATACTATAATGAACCTGAAGAAGATGCAATAATTATGATATGTGATATTAGAAAGAAGGAAAAAGATGACGAATAAGCTGATATTAGCTATTGAAACAAGTTGTGACGAAACGAGTGCAGCAGTGATTCAGAATGGAGACACGATCCTGTCAAACATCGTCGCCTCACAAATTAAAAGCCATCAGCGCTTCGGAGGGGTCGTCCCGGAAATTGCCAGCCGCCACCACGTGGAGCAGATTACGTTGATTATAGAAGAAGCAATGAAAGAGGCCGGCGTGTCTTATGCGGATCTTGATGCAGTAGCCGTAACAGAAGGCCCGGGACTGGTCGGTGCGCTGCTGATTGGTGTCAATGCAGCAAAAGCAATCGCATTTGCTCATGATCTTCCGCTGATTGCAGTTAACCATATTAAAGGCCATATTTTTGCGAACCAGCTGGTTTCCGGTCTGACTTTCCCTCTGTTGTCACTAGTTGCGAGCGGGGGACATACTGAGCTGATTTATATGTCTGGACCGGACTCCTTTGAAATTGTTGGAGAAACACGAGACGATGCGGCAGGAGAAGCCTACGATAAGATTGGTCGGGTAATTGGTGTGCCATATCCTGGAGGTAAGCATATTGATGAAATGGCTCATCAGGGAGAAGACACCTATGACTTCCCGCGAGCGATGATTCAGGAAGACAATTACGACTTCAGCTTCAGTGGGCTGAAAAGTTCCTTTATCAATACCGTCCATAATGCCCGACAAAAGGGAGAGGAGATGGATGTGAACGATCTGGCAGCAAGTTTTCAGGCAGCAGTAGTGGATGTGCTGGTCGACAAGACGATACGAGCGGCGAAGGATAAAAAGGTAAAACAGCTTGTTCTGGCCGGAGGTGTTGCGGCCAATAAAGGTCTGCGCACATCACTGGAAGAAGCTGTACGAAAGGAACTGCCAGGTGTCGAACTGCTCATCCCACCTCTGAATTTATGTGGAGACAATGCGGCGATGATCGGTGCCGCAGCGTTCGTTCAGCTGGAAAAAGAGGAATACTCGGACTTTACGTTAAATGGACAGCCGGGCTTGTCAGTGTAATGATATCTGATTTTTACCGAGAAGCAATTTAATAAAAATGAATTTTGCGCCGTTGAGTCAGCTGTTCTGACTCGACGGTTTTTTACTTATTTATTCTATTTTTAATATCGAGAGGAAGCGACTGAGTTTCAGTCGCTACATTTTTAAGGGCTACATAGGGAGTTTTTAACTGAGCAAATAAATTTCGCTACTTTGAGAGGGATATTTGAATGGATATGGTCTACTTTAGTAGACGCATAACCAACTATTGTCCACTGGCTGAGATGTAGAGTTTGAATGGGCATTAAATAGTAAACTAGTGCCCACTCATTGAGGAGTAAAGTTTGAGTGGGCACTAAATGGTAAACAATTGCCCGCTGGTCAAGCATTAAGATTTGAGTGGGCATTAAATGACCGACAATTGCCTACTCGTTGAGTCAGCAGCACTTGAGTGGTCACTAATTGACCAATAGATTAGCAATCCGTTGTCATAAATTAAAAATATCACCAGACTACTCTAGTTTGCTTAGTAAATTTCGGACTCCAGCACAGCTAGTACTCGTAGGGACAGAAAAAAGCAATGAGTCCCCATCTTAAACAGATAATCCTCATTGCTTGTGTGATATGTGGCGTAAAACAACTCCAACTTCACTCTTTTTTCTTAGAGCTTATTCGTCAAAATCGTGCAGGGTCAGGCCTCTTGTTGGAACTGGAGTAGAAAATACAATCTGTGTATAGGTCTTACCGAACTGCTGCAGGTCGTTGATGAAATCATCCAGTTCTGTAGTTGTTGGATAGGATACTTTGATAAGCATCGAGAAATCGCCAGTTACACAGTTGCACTCCAGTACATTAGGCACATGTTCGATGTAAGGGTAGAAATCCTTCTTCTGGTTCGGGCTTAAGTCAAGCTGAATGAATGCCTGTATGTGATAGCCGAGTTTTTTTAAATTGACTCGAGCCATGTATTTATCGATAAATCCTTCTTTTTCAAGCTTAGCTATCCGATTAGAAATAGCAGGGGAGGAAAGATAGGTCTCACTGGCTATTTCTTTTAAAGATGCGCGGGCGTTTTCCTGCAGAATCTGCAGTATTTTCAAATCCATTTGATCCATAGTCATATCCTCTTTTCCGCAGTTGAGACTAGTTAAGGTATCTTTTTGTCCGTTTTACAGGTTGTCCAACGTATCATGCAGTGATTCCCATTCAATCAGCAGATTTTCCTGCTTGCTGGTAAGGGCCTCATTTTCATTAGATAACCGTTCTGTTTTGACACTGTCAGAGAAAGTTTCCGGCTGGCTGAGTTCGTGCTGAATCTTCAGCAGTGCAGCCTCCAAATCTTCGAGCTCCTTTTCGATTCGCTCAATTTCTCTAGTGAGTTTCCGCTCCTTTTTCTGACGCTCTTTCTGTGCTTCAAATGACAGTTTGGCGGTCTGGTCGGACGTGCTGTCTAAAGAGTGAGAACCAGTCGTGTCAGTAAGGTCACTTGAAGAATCGATGGACTCAATTGCCTCAAGTTCAGCCTTTTTCTGAAGGTAATAGTCATAATCACCTAAATAAAGTGTAGCTCCTTTTTCCGATAGTTCAATGACTTTTGTAGCCAGCCTGTTGATGAAGTAGCGGTCATGGGAGACGAATAGCAAAGTGCCTTCAAAATCGATCAGAGCATTCTCAAGTACTTCCTTTGAATCAATGTCCAGGTGGTTAGTCGGCTCATCAAGCAAGAGTGTATTGTTTTTTTCGAGAGCTAGTTTTGCCAGAGCAACTCTGGCTTTCTCGCCACCGCTTAAAGAAAAAATGGATTTATCGACGTCTTCCCCGCTGAATAGAAAGGATCCTAGCAAGGTTCGCACAGATTGCTCAGACAGCAGTGGATGGTCATCCCAGACCTCATCCAGTACAGACTTCTTGTCATTTAAAGTTGTCTGTTCCTGATCGTAATACCCCATATCGACTTTCGTTCCATACTTTATTTCTCCGCTGATTGAAGGAATCAATTTATAAAGTGTCTTCAGGAGAGTAGTTTTACCTACCCCGTTAGGACCTACCACTGCAATGGAATCTTCCTTGCGGATATCGAGATTGATATGTTCGGACAATGGAATCGAATCGTATCCGATTGTCAAATCAGCTGTCTGAAGCACGACCTGACCAGAAGTTCGTTCAGGAATGAACTGGAAATGCGCACTTTTTTCATCACCTTGAGGCTTGTCCAATGGATCCATCTTCTCAAGCTGTTTCCTTCTAGCCTGGGCTCTTTTCGTTGTAGAAGCACGGACCAGGTTGCGGTTAACAAAGTCTTCCAGTTTAGCCATTTTCTTCTGCTGCTTCTCGAAGACTTTCCATTCACGCTTGATTTTTTCAGCTTTCTGTTTCAGATAATTCGAATAGTTTCCCGGGTAATTTTCTACAGAGCCTCTACTGACTTCGTATATATTTTTGACGACTTTATCCAGAAAATACCGATCATGGGAAACAATGAGAAGAGCCTTGGAATAATTCTGGAGGTAACTTTCCAGCCATGATAATGTGTCTATATCCAAATGGTTGGTCGGCTCATCTAAAATAAGAAGGTCCTTTTTCTCAAGAAGAAGTTTGGCCAGCGCAAGTCGGGTTTTCTGCCCCCCTGACAAATTTGCTATAGGTGTATCATAATCTTCCGGGTAATATCGGAAGCCATGAAGTACTGAACGGATCTCGCTTTCGATGCCATACCCGTTATGTTCCCTGAATGACTGCTGCAGAAAATCATACCTGGACAAAAGATCCGTATAGCTATCAGACTGCTTATCGATAGAATCATCACTTAATTTATGCTCGATAGCATGCATTTCTCTTTCTATCTGTTTAATAGGTTCGGTTAGTTTATCCATCTCTTCCCAGATAGTCAGATCAGATTCCAGACCGGTATGCTGATCAAGATAGCCGATAGTACAGTTTTTTTTCTTATGAACGGTGCCTTCATCCGGTTCTTCTCTTCCAGAAAGGATGTTAAGAAGGGTCGTTTTACCGGCACCATTTCTACCCACCAGACCAATTCTGGCATTTTCCTTTATTTCCATGCTAACATTATCGAAAAGTGTTTCAGCACCGAAATGTCTTGCTATTTTTTGCGTGTGTAAAAGTATCATACTATTCCTCATTTTCTAACCTAGTCATCTGTCAATATCTAACAGTTTAGCATACAGGAGCAGGAATAAACTAGTCTAATTGAAAAACCTGCAAGGCTCAGACAGAGGACGATTTAGGCTTGTTCCCTTTTTTACATTCTCCGAAACTTGTTCAATAATAAACGATTAATTATTGAATATTATTGAAATATTTAACAAATTCAGACCCGATTTACTTTATTTTACTGGGATTAGTGGTATAATATAAAATGGTATCCTATGTAAGTTTGTGAATGAATACACAAGGTAAGAAAAGATACACCTTTGGAAAAGTTTGATAAGATCCAGAGAAGCTGTTTATTAAATGAATTGAGACGAGGAGAATGACAATGGCTGATAAGAAAATCCCGAAAGCTACTGCACGCAGACTGCCATTATATTACCGCTATTTGCGTTTCCTATACGAGGCAGGTAAAGAACGTGTGTCATCAGCTAAATTAAGTGAAGCAGTTAAAGTGGATAGTGCAACAATCAGACGTGATTTCTCGTATTTCGGAGCTTTAGGTAAAAGAGGCTACGGGTACGATGTAGAAGCTTTAATGAATTTTTTCAGTAAAACACTGAATCAGGACCGTTTGACCAATGTTGCATTGATTGGTGTCGGTAACCTTGGACAAGCCTTGCTAAACTATAATTTTCGCAGAAACAACAATATCCGTATCAGTGCCGGATTTGATGTGAAAGATGATTTGATTGGAACGATCCACCAGGGCGTACCTATTTACGATATCAATGAAATGGTCGATCAGCTTGAAATGCAGCAGATCGATGTAGCTATTCTCACGGTACCTTCTGAAATAGCTCAGGAGATGGCGGATAAACTGGTCAAAGGCGGAGTTAGAGGTATTATGAACTTCACCCCAATCCGTGTGACTGTGCCAAAAGAAGTCAGAGTACACAACGTTGACCTGACAAACGAATTGCAGACACTGATTTACTTCATCAATTATTACCAGGACTTTGATCAGAAGACTGAACCTGAAGAAGATGACAATCCCTTAAACGACTTATTTTATAATGAATAAAAAGAAAATCTTCAAAGCTGACCTTGATTGGGTCTGTAAGCTTTGAAGATTTTTTTTATTTGCTGTTATTTTTACTTTTTTTGATGCGAAGATACGCTGCAGCCATTCTTGTACCCTGTACAAAGTCTTTTGTAGCGAAGAGAGCAAATAAGAAAGAGAAAAAACCCCATCCACTGCTGTCGACTGAATCGATCGTAAAGAACATGAACAACAGGAAGAAAATATACTTAAATGCAATTTGAAACATGATTTGTTTTTCTGTCATTATAAATCCTTTCTACACTACTCGTCTTTTTAAGAAAAGTACAAGTTGATCAGGACAGCTGCCACATTCATCAGACAATGTGCCAGAATTGGTGTCCATATGTTTTTAGTTTTAAAGTACAACCAGGCAAAGACCAGTCCCATTGAAGAATACACTAGGAGCAGACCGTCAAAGTGAATGAATGCAAAGAGCAGTGAACTTATGACTGCAGCTCCAATGCCGCCAATCCGATCAATCAGAAGACCAAAAATTGCTTTTCTGAAAACAAATTCCTCCATTACTGGCCCTGCTACTCCAACTAGGAGAAGAAAGAACGGATAATTTCTAACCACTTCCATCAGAAACTGAGTGTTTTCAGACTCCATAGAAGAGCCCAGAAAGTTTACTTCAATAATACTTGCGAAGGACTGCACGACTATAGCGATAAACATCCCGATCAGCCCCCATAAGAGAATTCTGACAGGATTATGACTGAAACGCTCTTCGAATTCAAATCTCATCTGCTTTCTTCTCTCAATCACGATCATGCCTATAGCGCCTATTGCAAACAGCACCATGGAAGGGAGAAGAAACCCAACAATCCCTATGTCTTCAGGTAAGAAGAGAGGGATTACAGCAGAGACAAGCTGCACGGCAAGAAACAAGCTGATCATGTTAATAGCCGCTTTTTTATTTATTTCATTAACTGACATGTTGTTCATCCTTTAATTGATATTCCCACAATATATAGTAATTTAACACAAAAACCAGCCGTTTTCCACCGGGTAAATTTTTCAAAAAAAATTAAAGTTAGGACTTGCAAGAAATCACAGTTTTGAATATACTAGGTAATGTAGTTAGCACTCGGAGGTCGAGAGTGCTAACACTCACATCTCACTATATCTTTAGTGAAAAATTAAAACTACTATTTTGGAGGGATTGCATCATGTTAAAACCTTTAGGAAATCGTGTACTTCTTGAAGTGAAGAAAGAAGAAGAGAAAACTGCAAGCGGATTAGTTTTACCTGATTCAGCAAAAGAGAAGCCGCAGTCAGCAGTGGTTGTAGCTGTTGGAGACGGAAAACTTCTTGATAACGGAAGCCGAGCTGACGTATCAGTTTCTGTCGGCGATCAGGTTATCTTTGAAAAGTATGCCGGTTCTGAAATCAAGTATGAAGGAACCGATTATCTAGTAGTTAAAGATACAGACATTATTGCAATCGTTGACTAATTTGAACCACTGATTCATTAAAAAAAATAATATTGAAGGAGCGATTATTACCATGGCTAAAGAAATCAAATTTTCTGAAAATGCACGTGCAGCAATGCTGCGTGGCGTAGATAAACTAGCTGATACAGTTAAAGTGACATTGGGACCAAAAGGTAGAAATGTTATCTTGGACAAATCTTTCGGCGCACCTCAAATCACTAATGATGGGGTGACCATCGCAAAGGAAATTGAACTGGATGACAAATTCGAAAATATGGGTGCTCAGCTTGTTGCTGAAGTAGCAAGCAAAACAAACGATATCGCAGGTGACGGAACAACTACTGCGACTGTTCTAACCCAGGCAATCGTCAATGAAGGAATGAAAAACGTGACTGCAGGCGCTAACCCTGTAGGCATCCGTCGCGGAATCGAACTGGCAACTAAAAAAGCAGTCGAAGCTCTACATGACATCTCTACTAAAGTAGAAGACAAAGAGTCTATCGCGCAAATTGCTGCAATCTCATCTGGCGACGAAGAGATCGGTAAGTTGCTTGCAGATGCGATGGAACGTGTGGGAAGCGACGGCGTTATCACAATAGAGGAATCTCAAGGAATTGAAACTGAACTGGATGTTGTTGAAGGAATGCAGTTCGATCGCGGCTACCTGTCTCAGTACATGGTAACGGATAACGAGAAAATGGAAGCAAACTTGGATAATCCTTACATTCTGATTACAGACAAGAAGATTTCTTCAGTACAGGAAATCCTTCCTGTTCTTGAAAATATCATGCAGCAGAATCGTCCACTTCTGATCATTGCAGACGATATCGAAGGAGAAGCACTGCCTACACTTGTATTGAACAAGATTCGCGGAACGCTTAACGTTGTAGCTGTTAAAGCGCCGGGATTCGGTGACCGTCGTAAAGGTATGCTGGAAGACATCGCTATTTTGACAAACGGAACAGTCATCACAAGTGATCTTGGGCTGGACCTTAAAGATGTGACGATCGATCAGCTGGGTACTGCAGGAAAAGTTGTTGTAACTAAAGACCACACAACTGTTGTTGAAGGTGCTGGCGAAAAAGAGAACATCGAACAGCGTGTGGCGATGCTTCGTGCTCAAGCTGAAGAAACAAACTCTGAATTCGACCGTGAAAAACTGCAGGAACGCATTGCTAAAATGGCAGGCGGCGTTGCAGTCATTAAAGTCGGAGCAGCGACTGAAACTGAAATTAAAGAACGTAAACTGCGTATCGAAGATGCATTGAATGCTGCACGTGCTGCAGTTGAAGAAGGTGTCATCGCCGGTGGTGGAACAGCTTATATCAACATTCTGGATAAACTGGAAACGATCGATCTTGAAGGTGACGAAGCAACTGGTGTGAAAATCGTCCTTCGTGCACTGGAAGAACCTGTTCGTCAGATCGCTTCAAATGCTGGTCTGGACGGAAGTGTTATTGTTGAACGTCTGAAACACGTTGAGCCTGGCATTGGATTCAATGCAGCAACAGGTGAAATGGTCAACATGGTACAAGCGGGTATCATCGACCCAACTAAAGTAACCCGTTCAGCGTTACAAAATGCAGCATCTGTTTCAGCGCTATTACTAACGACAGAAGCTGCTGTAGCAGAAATCCCATCTGAAAATGATGGACCTGCTGGTGGAATGGATCCAAGCGGAATGGGCGGCATGATGTAAGTAAAGTCAATAATCTGCTGTCGTGTCGTCAGACACATAATGAAAGCAATAGAAGCAGGAAAAGCTGGAGATCTCTCTATGCTTTTCCTGCTTTTTTTGGTTGTACTCTTATAAGCAGTATTCACTATAGGAACGTTTAAACTTTGAGGTTTGAATGACTCCCCTTGAGCTGGTACGTTAGATTGGCGCTTGTCTCATGAAGCTCTGACCTAATGAAAAGACCATTTCGATCAGACCGGATAGACCTGTTACTGCGATCCGCTTAATTAAAGTCTGAATTAGTCTGATTATATGATAAGATAGTAAAATAATTTACATGAGTATACGGGGAGATTTGTTATGAATGAGAAGACAGTTTCTATAGTTGGATTAGGGGCTCTGGGTGTGTTGTATGGACAGCACTTGTCAGAAGCTTTGGGAAAAGATCGTGTAAGAGTGATAGTAAATGAAGGAAGAAAGAAAAAATATGAAAGTGACGGAGTGACATTAAACGGTGTCCCGTGCGATTTCAATTACGTTTTAGAATCCGAAAAGAGTACACCTGCAGATCTGATCATAGTCTGCACGAAATCGCTGGCACTTGACAGCGCACTGGAATCTATGAAAAATCAAGTAGGAGAAGAGTCTACAATCCTATCGTTAATCAATGGAATTTCCAGCGAGGGTATCCTTGGGTGTGAGTTTGGTCATGAAAAAATTATTCCTACGGTAGCGATATGAATGGATGCAACACGAGATGGTCAGGATGTCCGGTCCAAAGTAAAAGGCTGGCTCCAGATTGGAGTGGACAGTCCAGATAAACAGAAAAGACTGGATGCAGTTAAGTCGATCTTTGAGGAAGCTCAGTTTCCTTATGCAGTCGAGGAAGATATTACTTTGAAAATTTGGGAGAAGTTCATGATGAACGTTGGCGTAAACCAGGTGGTCATGGTCAACCAATCGAATTTTGGTGGTGTTCAAACAGGCGGGGAATATCATGATCAGGCGAGATCCGCCATGGAGGAAGTAGTAGAGATTGCTCAAGCAGAGGGGGTCAGTCTGGAACACGAACATGTACAAAAGGCTTTCGACATTATAGACACCGTAGATTCGGATGGCATGCCCTCAATGAGACAGGATGGCCTAGCCAAGCGTCTATCAGAAGTGGAGCTGTTTTCAGGAACTATTCTGAAAAAGGCCGAAGAGTCTGATCTGGATTGTCCAGTCAATCGTTATTTATATGAAGAAGTTCAGAAAATCGAAGCGGAGTACTAATGAGGAGGAAACAGTGTGAAGGTCAGTGCGATTCAAATGGATGTAGCATTTAATGATCCTGATAAAAACAGGGACAGAATCAGTAAGTTGATTGAAGAAGCTGTGGAGTCTAGTAAGCCGGGTACCATCGTTCTTCCCGAAATGTGGAATGTATCATTCTTTCCTGACAATATGAGTGCTACTGCAGACGAGGAAGGGCATGACACCCAAAGTTTTCTGAGTAAATTGGCACGCAAGTATCAAATCAACATCGTCGGTGGCTCAGTTGCTGTCAAGAAAGATGGCGGCTACTACAACACAAGTTACAGCTTTGACAGGGAAGGGACTTTGGTGCATGCGTACGATAAAGTCCATCTCTTTTCACCTGCAGATGAGCATACTGTATTTGAATCAGGAAACAAGCTAGGTATCTTTGAATTGGATGGTGTAACAATAGGCGTTGCGACTTGTTATGATTTAAGGTTTGTAGAGTGGATAAGAATGATGGCTTTAAAAGAGGTAGAAATCTTATTTGTTCCTGCAGCCTGGCCCCACCCGAGATCAGAAGTTTGGCAGGCACTGCTTAAAGCTAGGGCAATCGAAAACCAGTTTTTTGTTGTGGGTGTAAATAGTGTCGGAAAAACAGATCAACTGTCGTTCTGCGGACACTCAACTATATATGATCCACTAGGACAAGTGCTGGCTGGCTCAGGAGAAGATGAATTAATACTGACAGCTGATCTTGATTTGTCACAACTGCGTACGGTACGGGATGATATTGGGGTCTTCAGAGACAGACGCCCTGATTTATATAAATAAGGCGGAAGCTGACTAGGCGCCAGCTGAAAGCATTGTAAGTAATGAGCAGTTATCGTTAAGGCGGATTCTCGGTGCTTTCACTTTATAATGCTTTTGGAACCAACTGAGTGTGTGAAAGCTTGTCGAGTGCATTGTAAGACGGGGCTTAGAACCAACCCAATGAAGAAAACTTACCGAGTCACCCACCCCATTCATCTAAACCAAAAATCAGAGCTCTAAAAAGGAAAAAACCGTTGAGCCACGGACAAATCATCCAGGACTCGACGGTTTTTTTATATTAGATAAGATTCTCTCCAGTCGTAAGTCATAATTCTTTAGAGAACAATTAACGTTGGGTTCCAAACAACTGTGTGGCGTAAAGATATTCACCATCATAGTGTACCCCGACTCCAATTTCTTCAAAATCAGGACGGATCATATTCTCATAATGTCCTTCACTTTCGACCCAGCCGTTAAAAATCAGTTCAGCCATTTCTTCATCACTCAGATAATGAGTGGCCATACCTAAGTTTTCACCGGCGACTCTGTAAGGGTAGTGAATGCCTTCCTCATCAAAAACGGCAAAGGCATCAGACCCGTCTGGTCGTGTATGAGAAAACAGTTCCTCTGTTTCGATTGCTCGAATGGTAGCTGCCGATCGAAGCATATCATTGCTGGTCAGCGTTCCGACTCCCTGCTCGTCACGAAGTTCATTGACTAGACGGATGATAGTATTCTCGATAAGGTCCACATCGATATCATTAGCCTGATCACTGGAAACGGAAGGAGCTTCCAGTTCTTCGTCGTTAGAACTGGAAGAGGGTAGAGTAAATGAATTATTTATAAAAGGGGTCTGGTCAAATGACAGATCAAGGCGGTCAAAGTCTCCCGAAGATGGAAGATAGCTGACGATGGTGTTCATCCAGTTTCCAACGGTCGTTCCATTTAGAATGCCGGATGTGCCCAGCCAGAAGCCTAAGATCAAGGTTATAGTCAGTACAAGCAGTTTTCTGATAAATGTCATAGTTTTCAACCTTTCTAGTCTAAAAGTATTGTATCAGAAAGCCAATTAACTAAAAAGAAAAAGTGTTTGATTTATTTGTGAAAAAGCTGATGTTATTTGCTTCATTTTACTCAAGGTGTTTTGTATAATAGAGAAGCTACTTACAGAAGGTTAGTTATATGAAAATAGGAGCGTAGCGACTATGAAAAATATGAATTCTGAACAAATGGGTACAATGCCGATCAACAAATTAGTCCTGACTTTGTCTCTTCCAATGATGCTGTCAATGTTTGTACAATCCCTTTATAGTGCAATAGACAGCATGTTTGTTGCACAAATTAGTGAAGAAGCGCTAGCCGCTCTGTCACTTGCTTTTCCTGTGCAGATGCTGATGATTGCAATACAGATCGGCTCAGCTGTTGGGATGAATGCTGAACTGTCCAGACGTCTGGGAGAAGGGAAAAGAGGATTAGCTAGCGCAGCGGCCAACAATGGAGTATTTCTGTCTTTCTTCCATTACTTAATATTCCTCATTTTTGGTCTGTTCCTAGTCCGTCCATTTTTTGAAATGCAGACGGATAACGCGCAAATTATCGAGTATGGAATAGAGTACACATTCATTATCACTACTCTGTCGATCGGGAAGACGATGCAGATTATGTATGAACGAATCCTTCAGTCAACTGGACGAACATTTTATACTATGATTACTCAAGGGTCGGGAGCTATCTTGAACATTATTCTGGACCCTATACTAATTTTTGGACTGCTGGGTATGCCGGCTATGGGTGTGAGAGGTGCAGCCATTGCTACGGTTTTCTCTCAGATGATTTCCGCGCTGATGGCGTTTATCATAAATGCCAAAGTAAACTCAGATGTGGATATGGAATATAGAGGGTTTCGTCCTGATTTCAGCGTGATCAAGCGCATCTATTCAATTGGTGTCCCATCAATGGTAATGACCTCGATTACGTCAGTTGTTACTTTGATTTTCAACAATATTCTTCTGCAGTTCACATCTACAGCAGCCGCAGTTTATGGGGTCTATATACGAGTCCAAGGCTTTGCTTTCATGCCGGTCTTCGGTTTGAATAACGGGATGATCCCTATCGTTTCATATAATTTTGGTGCTAAGAATAAAGAACGTCTGACTCAGGCTATTAGGGTATCCATAATCTATGGGATAGGAATCATGCTGCTTGGCACCTTAATTATTCAAGTCTTTCCTGACCAGCTGCTGGCATTATTTAATGCCTCTGGAGAAATGCTTGAGATCGGACGAGCAGCGCTGCGCATCATCAGCTTAAGTTTTGTGTTTGCGGGTGTCAGCATCATGCTTGCCTCAGTCTTTCAGGCATTGGGCAATCCGATGTACAGTCTATGGATACAGGTCATCCGTCAGTTCATTGTCCTTGTACCCGTTGCCTATGCTCTGTCCTTAACAGGAGACGTTAATGCTGTATGGTGGTCAAAACTTATTTCAGAAAGCGTAACGATCGTACTGGCTTTAGTCACCATGCGCTATATTTACAATAAGAAAATTGAGTCATTGGACGATCTGGACCTCGAATCTGGAAGACGGCCTCTGAAGAAACAGGTCGCAACAGACAATCGATAACATAATTGGTCAACCCGTTACTAGTGAAATGGAGCTGCCGCAGGAAGGTTTCCTTTCTGATGGATTCTCCGGTTCAGTATAGACGGGTTTTTCTATTGCCTGAAAAGCGGAGTACAAGAAAAGAAGGATTTGCTAAAATCAGATAGCCTCAGATCCAGTCAGACAATAAGGAAAAACTATCAAGAATTTGATTAAATCTTTCTCTTTAGTTTATAAAAAATCGTCAGTCAAACCCCTCTACACCAGTATTTTCATTCCTCCGATAGCTAATGATCGATTTTTCACTCTGCTTTTTGTTAAACTGATAGAAAGTTCTCATGAAAATTTCATAAAACAATGAGCACAAAAGGAGAAGATGAAATGATTCCAAAGATTATACATTACGCATGGTTCGGGGGAAATGAGCTGGGTCCGCTGGAAGAGAAGTGTCTGGCTAGCTGGAAACGTTATTGTCCAGACTGGGAAATCAAGAGGTGGGACGAATCAAATTTCAACCCTGAGGATCACGGGATTTACACACAGCAGGCTTATGAAAGAGAAGAATGGGCATTCGTTTCTGATGTAGCCCGTTTACATGCCTTGAGAGAATACGGTGGGGTCTACTGTGACACGGATATGGAACTGATCAAGCCAATCGACAAATTTCGAAAGTTTCCTGCTTTCTTCAGTTTTGAAATTGAAACTGAGATCTCAACCGGAATCATTGGAGCAGAACCGCATCATCCATTTATAGAAGAACTCTACGATGATTATGACGGGAGAGAATTCATTCTTCCTGACGGATCGCGAGATGATAAGACGAACGTCATCCGTATTACAGAAATCATGACGGAACGCGGACTGATGCCTGACAATACCTATCAGGAAGTTGAAGGATGCACCATCTTTCCTAGAGAATATTTCTCTCCTAAAGATTACTGGACCAGAGAAATCGATTCTACAAAAAACACACACGGCATCCATCAGTTTACTGGAAGCTGGTTATAATAAGAAAGCGAGCCGGGACCTTGGAGTTCCGGTTCTTTTTTCGTGCGCCCGGCATGGGCGACAACTTGGTGGTGAAAGTCCACTACAGACTTGGCAGTAGGAACTGTTAGCGAAAGTCAAGGGTGTCCGCCGTGAGGCGGAATCTGAAGGAAGACGGACGCAAATGCTTGCACTGACGAACAGAAACTTCATACAAAGGCTGAATCAGGACGGATGAGCTTGCGAAACAAAGTGAAGTCCGATACTGCCCGAATCCTGTACAGTAAATGGAGCAGTGACATGAGCAGAAGGTTGTCGTTCTTACCCGGGGAGGTCTCGTCAGCGCTTAGTAGTAACAACGAATGGCGAGAAGTCAGCCAATATTTTTGTGACGAGTAACCGCAGGAACAGAGGTCATAGTAGGGAAAATGTACCGAAGGACCGAACAGTATCAATACTTTGAAGATTGGAGGTTAGGCATTATGACAAACGCAGAAAACAACCACAAGGTTGGCAAGCTACAAAGG
>NZ_BAAGIQ010000015.1:0-37315 GCF_054658175.1 Alkalibacterium sp. s-m-28 | reverse complement strand
CCCAAAATCTAAGTATTGATCCAGGCTTAAACGTATTATCGCTCCTCCTATGACGTTATCATAGAAGGAGCGATAATAAATTATAAGGGGTTTTTATCAAACTGTCCTTGACATGGGGTCCAGTTTAAAGTGTCCCTTTTTGTCTGTTATGTGTTTAAAACGAGATGACTCCCATCCAGCCCAGAATATTTGTAAGAACAAGCAGGACAGGTATGGATAAAACTGTTCTGAATAAGAAGACTTTGACTACATCCCAGAAGTTCAGGCCAATTTTAGTTTTAACCAGAATCATGCCCGTCTCTGACATGAAGACGAGTTGTGTAAAGGCCAGCACTCCGATGAAAAATCGGGCAGCTTCAGATTCTGCTCCACTGATGAACAGTGCTGGAAGATACATATCAGCAAAACCTGCTAGTGAAGCGGGTGCCATTTGAGCAGCTACTTCACTGCTGTAACCAAGGAAATCATAAACGGGCACAAGCGGTGCACTGATGAAGTCGAAGAATGGTGTATATTCTGCAATGACAAGGGAGATTGTTCCCACTGCCATAATAATAGGCAAGAATCCCACATAGATATCCACAATGTTTTTCAGTGCCTCTAAAAGTGCCCCTTTGATAGAGGTCTGTTCTGCCTGCTCGATCGCTGCCTCATATGAGTGCTCCATGATCGATTTGTCTTCAGGAACTTCTACTGATTTAGGCTCTATGCCTTTGTAGTATTCCGGCTCGAATTTCTTAAGCGGCAGTCGGGCAGTAATGAAAGCAAGGATCAGAGTTACAACGGCGATCGATCCATAAAATATAGGAAAAATTGCACTGAAGCCAAGAAGATCCGCAACAGCCGCCGCAAAAGCGATACCGACTATGGAGAAGCTTGTCGCAATAATGTAGGCCTCTCTTTTGTTATAGTATCCCCTCTGATACTGTTTATCTGTTACGACAATACCTATCGTCCCATCACCAACAAATGAAGCAATTGCATCGATCAGTGAATACCCAGGCACTCTGAACAGTTTTTCAACTACGGGACCTAGAAGTATGCCGACAAACTCTACGATTCCAAAATGAGTGAGTAACGGCAGTGCTAGAATACCAACAAAAAACGTGATATATAATGTCGTCAAGAGGCCATCTTCCCCTGCCATCAGTCCTCCAGTATCTGGATCCAGAATCATATCTGCAAGTGCGTTCCCTTCAAACCAGTTATAAACGACCATTAAGTATAAAAAGGATCCGATCAGTCTCAATGCCACATTGATCGGCGTAGTTTTAAAAATATCATTCAAAAAGCGGCTATCCGATGTATAGAACAGAAACACAACTGTGGCGATCAGAACAATCCATGCCGACAGTGCTGTAAATGTTATGAATAAATCCAGTATATTATCCGTAACCAGATAAATAATATGAGAAATCATAATACGTCTTTCTCCACCGATAGTAAATGGGACTAGGAAAAAGACGAACCCCAGTAAAGATAAAAATATGAACTTAAATTTATTAATCATGTATAAACCCTCCATTATTATCGCTCATCAGAATAGCATGTTTAAAGCAGTAATACAATAAAAGTTTTATAATTTTCCATTCTTGATATAGTTTTGTCGTGAATAAAAATACTCAGTTGCTTCACTTTCACTCTACCGTTATTCATAACCTTTACCAAAAAACTCCTCACACGTTTGACGAGGAATTTAAAGATAATCATATCATGTGACTGTATTATGAACTATCTATTTTTCGTATAACAGCATATTGTATTACAGTCTTTGCCCTTGTTCTGAACACTCTCTGACCATTGATATACATCGATTGAATTGAAAATTATATACTCCTGCCATTCAATATCATATATATATTATCAGAAATAAAAAAGACAAGGTCAGGACTCATCGTCCTGCCTTGCCTTCATCTATATTGGTTTAGGTTATTAAGCCTTAGTAACGTTTGCTGCTTGAAGTCCGCGGTTGCCTTCTTCAATGTCAAAGTTTACTGCTTGGCCTTCGTCTAAAGATTTGAATCCTTCTTCTTGGATAGCTGAGAAGTGTACGAATACATCGTCTGCTCCGTCACGTTCGATAAATCCAAAACCTTTTTCTGCGTTAAACCATTTTACTGTACCTGTTTCCATAATAAAATTCCTCCTCGTGCCTTTAGCACTTTAAATTTACATGATTGCTTAAGGGCCAATTCGGAATGCATTACACAGTTCGTAAAATGTCTCTTACAATATGTTAAACCTAGTGTAACACATGATCGCAATAAAACCTAATTAATTTTCAAAATGTCTTATTTCTGACTTAATTAACCATTAACAGAAATAATCACCCTATTATCTTTCCTGAAAATCTTCTGGTGTGCTTAATTCATCGAAAGTCAATCCATCAAAATAAGTCATTTCTTCGTCAGTCAGTTCAAAATCAAAGATATCAGCATTAGATTTAATCCGTTCTGCATGTACAGATTTAGTCAATGTAACAAAGCCATGCTGGACACCCCATCTCAATAAAAGCTGGGCAATGGATTTTCCGTACTTGTCAGTCATTTTTTGCACAGTCGTATCTTCACCTAAATATTTCATAGGAGAAAGGGGTGACCACCCTTCGATGACAATATCGTTTTCACGGTTTAACTTAACGGTTTCTTTCTGAAGAACACCTGGGTGCAGACGAATCTGATTGACCATCGGCTTGATGCGGGAATTATCCAAAATATTGTTCAGATGAGGGACAGCAAAATTACTGACACCGATCGCTTTAAGTTTCCCTTCATCATACAAGTCTTCCAGCGCACGCCATGTGTCAATATTATCCTGTTTCCAGTCTCCACCGTTATTTTTTACAACCGGCCAGTGAATAAGAAAGAGGTCCAGGTAGTCCAGATCAAGTTTTTTCAGTGATTCTTCTATTGTCTTACGGGCACTGTCGTAGCCGTGATTCATATTGTTGAGTTTGCTGGTAACAAACAGCTCTTCACGCGGGATACCGCTTTCCTTGATTCCTTTACCGACAAATTCTTCATTCTGGTACATCTGAGCTGTATCAATATGACGATAGCCTACTTTAACTGCGTTCTTTACTCCATCAACAGCCTCCTGAGGATCAGTCACTTGCCATGTCCCATATCCTAGAATGGGGATCTTCACACCATTTGATAAGGTGTATGTATCGCTTAAACTTGTCATACTTTTTCCTCCCGATAATTAATTTGACAGGGCCTCTCTGACCCTGAAACTATTTGAACTGACTCATAAGCGAAACACTTCCAGTTGTCAATTAATATGGGTGCCGAATGGACCATATAAATTTTTTTGGCATGTTCGACCAGACTTATTTCCATCTAATAGACAATAACTTGCTTTATGGGTCATTAACCTTCCCCCAGTCTGACTGTCATTTGATACATCTGATCTTGATTATAAAAAAGACTTTGCTTTTTCAGCAAAGTCTCTCTGTTATGCATGGTTTTCTACGGGCCGGTCACTTTCTTCAGCTTCAAAGCTCTTGAGTCTGTCTTCAAATTCATCTAGCAGTACTCTTACTTCATCTGTCGTGACTGTTTCCATCAGCTGTTGTCTCAGTTCACTGGCTCCTCGCATCCCTCGGACATAAATCTTGAAGAATCGACGGAGCGGTTTGAACGCTCGTCCTGCTTCCACACCGTAAGTGTCGAATAAATCGAGATGCAATCTGAGCAGATCGAGCATTTCCTCACTGCTGTGTTCTCTGGCTTCTTTTTCAAAAGCAAACGGATTCTTAAAGACTCCGCGTCCGATCATAACTCCATCGACACCTGTTTTCTCTACCAGTTTGAGTCCCATCTCGCGATCCATGATATCTCCATTAATCGTCAGCAGAGTATCCGGTGCGATTTCGTCACGCATTTTTTTGATTTCAGGAATCAGTTCCCAATGCGCATCGTATTTACTCATCTCTTTTTTTGTGCGCAGGTGGATCGACAGATTCACGATATCCTGTCTCAGCAGATGAGCGATCCATTCGCGCCATTCATCGAGTCTGCTGTAGCCTAAACGTGTTTTCACACTGACAGGCAGCCCACCTGCTTTCGCCGCTTCGATCAGTTCTGCAGCCACTTCAGGACGCTGAATCAGTCCGCTGCCTTTCCCTTTTCCGGCTACGTTTGGAACAGGACAGCCCATATTGATATCGATCCCGGCAAATCCTGCTTCAGCCATGCCGATACTCATTTCACGGAAATACTTGGGTTCGTCTCCCCAAATATGAGCGACCAGAGGCTGTTCATCTTCAGTGAATGTCAGTCTTCCTCTTACACTGTCACGGCCATCCGGATGACAGTAGCTGACAGAGTTCGTGAACTCAGTAAAGAAGACGTCCGGTCGTCCTGCTTCAGCGATGACATGTCTGAAAACGACATCTGTGACGTCTTCCATTGGCGCTAGAATAAAAAAGGGTTTAGGTAAGTTTTTCCAGAAATTCTCTTTCATATTAAATCCTCTCACTTTAAACATAGTTTATCGATTAATTATTTCTTTGATTACGGTCAGCTTATCACAATCGTTTTATCTAACCCTATCTATTTTAACGATTACAGCTCATTTGTCAAATTATACTTACATTTTGATAGTTCTCAAGTTCAAAGTGTGATGGAAACATGTCTGTTTTCGGGTGTCGTCACATGCTTGAGAAGACATAAACTAGGGGGAATTCACCTCATCTATAAATGTCCAGTATTGAAGCAAAGAAAAAAGAGATTTAATTGGCTTGGTGTCAAAAAGCACTGACTCCATTATAAATGAAATCAGTGCTTGAAATATAATTGATTTAGCGAGAGGTTTTGGGTGGCTGGCAGACCTCACATTTGCGCTGCCCGTTATTCTTAAACTTTGTAAAAGTCTTTTCAAATGTATTGCCACAAGCACATTTGAATGACAGTTTCTGAGAAAACCCGCGGTATTCCGTGGTCAGCAGTGTGCTTTCAGAATTGTTGTTTACGTACTTTCTTATCTCTTCAATAGTCCATCGTTTATTCATTACTTTACACCTCCATAGAGTAACGACCAGATTAGGCATCTAAAGGCATCCCCTAATCAGGTTCCAGTCGTTAGATTCCTGATGCATTATACCATGGAGATTAGATGATTGATAGGTGGTATCTACTTATAGTGTTAATCCCTTTGTATAACTGATAGATTACTGGTAAATGATCAGACCTGGCTGTGGATCAAGATCCAGAACCTCTTCAGGTGTCATTAGCGGATTGTCATAGTGGACGCCTGGCTGATCAGAGAAATGATACCAGAGTTTAAATCCTTTGTATGGAACCTCGCTGGCTTCGGTAACTTTTTCGTGTGTCGCTCGTTTGCCTTCAGGTGCCCCCCATCCCGAAGTATTGTGGACCAGAAGGACCGGATCATAATCCGCTGATATATCTTCGACATCGACGATCATTTTTTCAACAAACTGATGGAAGACAAACTGTCTCGTTCCCTGAATCTCATGCGTTTCAATGTATTCCTGCATTCTTTCCTGCACACCATTCAGTTCAGATCCAGTAATGTGTCCCACTTCCTGCATAGGTCGTTCCGTCCGCCACTCCGGGTCGAGAGCCAGATGGACATTCGGATACCTCAAGAATGACAGGATTTCATTAATTGAATAAGTCGGATGGTTGCGTCCCATCTGATGATCGATATAAACCAGGACGCCTCGCTGATATGCCGCTTCGATGTAGGACATGACCAGATCGTAATTCATCTTATGAACGACGCCTCCAGGCTGAACCGTACCGTAGACAAGATAGATGGCAGGTACCGCTCCTTTGTCTTCATCAGCATCATCATAGGCCTGAGTCGTTTCTTCAAGCAGATCGATCAGATCTTCAAAAGAATGACGCCCGACGATGCCCATAATTTCTGAATTAGGGTGGCCATAATAAGCAACCACTCGATTGTCTTCGAACAAGGTCGGCGAGGTGAAGAATTCATTCATCTCTTCATCATCAAAATTGGTCGACACATGCAGCTCATTCAGATCACTAACCGTAAATTCCGCAGAGACCCAGCCCTCATTCACATCCGAATTATGATGAGCAATCTGATACCAGGTCGCATCGTCGTTTTCCACTTCATCCAGTACACGCACTTCATTTCCTTTGGACAGGCTCCCACGGGATTCGCTGTCTTCACTGCTGTCTGCTCTGACACTCAGACGGTCAGCACTGATGTATACCAAATCTTCCTGGAGACCAAAAATAGATGCTGCCTCCTCTTCCTCTGCTTCTTCTGACTCGTCTTCTTCTGTATCTGCAGACTCTTCCGATTCCGCACCTTCCTGTTCATCGTCAGTGTCTGCATCATTCTGTTCGTCAGTTTCCTCAGGTTCGTTCTCCTGAATCTCATTTGCGTCTTCCTGGTTTACATCCTCCTGGTCCTGCTCACATCCCGATAGAGCGATCGTTGATGCCAGTAACAGTGATAATGCTGCTAAGTACGGCTTTTTTGACATGGTCCCATCCTTTCTAACTATTCATTGTCCTGATTAATTTCCCGTCTTTTCCTGCGGATACACGAGCCCCATCTGTCTGCGGCATTCGTCCAGCAGACTCATGACTTCGACTGTACTGTGCGCCGATATCTTTTCGCCTTCTTTTCTGCCTGAACGGATTTCTTCAGCAACGTTTGAGAATTGCTTTCCATAGAGCAGCTCGTCCGTTTCGAATCGCTCTTCTCCATCGTCTGTCTTCAGCACAGCTTCCTTTGCCATATGGAATTTAGGAACAGTAATCGAGCCTTTCGTTCCGGTCACCTCAAAGAAGTGGCCGCCCTCTTCTGACATCGAGACATGCATGGTGGCTTTAAAGTCAGGGTAATGGAAGGTGATCTCTTCCGAATGATCGACCTCGTGCATATCTGCTTCGCAGTCGATTCGATCTGGTTTTCCAAACAGTTCGTAGGCATATCTGACATTGTAAACGCCTAGATCCATCAAGGCTCCACCCAGCATGGATGCAGTCGTCAGTCTGGGATTATCTGTCAGTTTGAGTAAAGGCACGGCGAACGCACTATCTGAGGACACGATGTCTCCTATAGCTCCCGCGTCCACCCATTCTTTGACTTTCAAGGCAGTATCATTGTGCCAGGTCCACATGGCTTCTGAAACATATACTCCTTTTTCAGCTGCATAACCAAGCAGCTCCTTTGTATCCTTTTCATTGAAGGTAAATGGCTTTTCACACAGTACAGGCTTCCCAAGGTCGATCGCCAGTTTAGTGTAATAGGCGTGCTGATCACCATTGACGTTAACATACACGCCTTCGACACCATCGGCCATAATCGCCTCTTCGGCTGTGTCATAAACTCTTCCTCCAAAGTCTTTTACAAAACCCTTGGCTTTCTCCTTTGTTCTGTTCCATGCTGCTACAATTTTATTGTCATCTGTCTGTACAAGTTCGCTGGCCGTAGTTCTGGCAATGCCCCCACAGCCGATGTAAGCCCATCCAAACTTACTCATGTCTGTCGCCTCCGATATATAGGTGTCGCGTACTCTTTACTTCTATTATATTTTGAGGTATCTTCTTTAAACCACCTAGTTTTAAAGAAGATACCTCAACTATCTTTCAAGCTGTTTAAGGATTGCAGTAACTGCATTGACCTGGATCAGCTTGTTCTATTCCTTCTGGATAAAGTTGTTCTTTATTATATCCACACTTTGTGCATTCATATTTCAGCGAGAGGGTAAGTCCTGTAGGCCGTCTGCACCATTCACAAGGGAGCCCTTTTTTGCTGCTGACTGCTTTGTATCCTGGCCATTCACATGCAGGACAAGTGGAAAGAATATTTTTTACCAGGTCTCGTGTAGCTGCTTCGATGTTCTTCATACGCTTGGGATTATACATTGCCCTTACATCTGTTTCAATGAATATCGTCCCATCTGATGACTTAGTCAATGCCTTCTGCACAGCTTCCTTCAGCTGGTCCGTGGAGGTGATGCCTTTTATCATATCGTCCGGGTCTACGGACTGTTCCTTTACTTTAACTACGATTCCAGTATCTGGAAATTCAACTGATTCAGCAAAGCTGCAGGCTTCTTCAAAGCTCGAAATTACTTTATGTTTAAAATAGGTATGTGTCGTAATTGCTGTTCCAATGATTTCCAGGTTCTGAACTTTATCTAACAGCATTACAACTTCACGGTTGCACGGTAGAAAAGGAATCATCGGGTGCGGGCCAAAAGATCCTTCACTCGACACAGCCAAGGTGCATCCAGTTAATTCTATTGCAGCTTCAGCTTTAAGCCTGGCCGCTTCCAGCTGGTTTCCCGTTCGCTCTATTTCTCCAGTAAAGGTTCCGTAACGATCAGAGTCAAAACCTTCCGGCACTTGGATATGAATACCTAGCTCACTCTCCATAACTGGAGCGATGACTTGCTCTTTTTTATGCATCGTTGCGAGAACAGCTCTTCTGCCTTTGAATAATGCAAACCCTTCTTCTTTATTAACCACCGGTCATTCTCCTTCATTAACTTGTACATAAACAATTTGAACTGCTCTATATGAGTTGTTATTTAATTTCTTATATCATACCAGTATAAGGCAGGTTTTGCATCTAATTTCATGTCTATATAGTACTTTTACTAGCCATATTTCCGCTCAGCCTGATACAGACTGACCAGGATTTATTCAGATACACATGATCAGCTCGATGAACTTGAAAAGCTTACTGATTTTTTATAAAAAAACACTCATGAGAAAGGTCTCCTAGCGGCCCTTCTAATGAGTGTTTTGATTCCATTTCAGCTTGTAAAATCAGACATTTATCCTTTTATGAACATCTTTGATCAGGGGACGAATATAGTCCGGGCTGGAATGGTCGTAGGATCCATTCAAAGCTTGTCTTGTCCCCATTGCTGCTTCTGACTTCTCCTTTTTCCCATCCATTATCATTTTATACACTCTCATTATGGCTCTGGATCTGATCTTCATTTTTTCAAAGTTCAATCCGCTCTCAAAATAGTGAAAAGGTACTGAATATGCTTCTGATGAATGAAAACTGTTGGCAACGATAGCCCTGACAGTCTGTTCGTCGTATGGTGCTCCCCCAGTAGCGAAGTATACAACCGGTCCAGACCATCCTGATTTATTCATTTTAGAATGAAAGGATTTGAGCTTACGCATGCGTCCAGCTCGTATACCTGCTCCAAAGACAATCAGGTCAGCATGCAAAAATTCTTCAGCCTTCACTTCTTCAAGAACCAGACAGTCACTGTCAAGTTCCTTACTGATCCATTTTGCATACTGTTTCGTCATCCCTGTTTCAGATGTGTAGATTATGACGATTTCAGCCATTGATTCCTTTCCCTCCTTATTTGTATTCAAGCTGGATTGGACTGCTGTACTCTTGTAAGAATCAATTACTAGCTGGAACGAAGGGAATAATCTTATCAGCCAAGTTACTGATCGGCATGGTCTGAAGCATAACTTTTCCTGGTCCAGAAAGTTTAACAAGAAAAGCCCCTTCTCCTCCGAACATCATGTTTTTCAGACCCTTGACGGTTTCAATTGAATAACTGACCGTTTCATCAAACATGAAGACATGCCCCTGGTCGACGAGCATCGATTCTCCACTACGAAGGTCATACTCGACAAGTGAACCGTCTGCTTCTAAAAACAAGTCGCCATAACCACTAAATTTCTGCAGGATGAATCCTTCACCTCCAATTAGACCAGCTGAAAACCGTTTGGTAAAGACTACTTCAAAATCGATTTGTTCAGATGACGCTATAAAGGCACTCTTCTGTGCAATGACCGTCTGGTTTCTCATTTCGATATGTATAATTTCTCCAGGCAGTGATGCAGCTAAAGCTATTTCCTGACCGTCTTCATTCGCTCTGTACCTGTTCTGAAACACCCCTTCTCCTGTCATTGCTCTAGTCAGTCCTTTGAATAGTCCCCCGCGGCTGGATGTTTCAAGTGAGAGACCATCAGTCATCCAGGACATGTTGCCGGCACTGCATAGAATAGTTTCTCCTCTATTTAAATAGCATCTTAACACTGGGTACTTCCCCTCGATTGTGTGGTTCATATAAGAACACCTTCTCTTTTCATGTTTAATCAGCTTGCCGGCAAGACCTATCAATCTATTTGCCAGAATCTGTTGACGCTATTATAGTCCTAACTAAGGGCAAAGACAATCACTTGCTCAGCTTTTAACAGAATAAATTCAGTAATGATACATTCATCTTTAAGTGATTTGATAGTCTGAAGTGCTTTTTAAGGCTGGGCATACTCGCTCATCAGCGAGTATGTTCTATATCTGGTTTTAGCTTGGCTCTGGATTTGATTTTATGTGCCATAAGCGGATTTATGGCACATTCAGCTCCTTCTCTTACCAGCGAATGGTTCATATCCAAATTTATAGTCTGTTAAAGGTCCTGGTTTTTCTCTTAATGAACCATATATGTATTTATGGTTCATTCGCCACCAATAAAAAAACAAAGTAAAAGACCTTATCCGGATAATCGGTCTTTTACTTTAACTAATAAGCTCAAATTGCATAAAACCAACGTTTACTTGTCTAAGTCGATTTCCAGTAACAATGGGGTATGGTCCTGTCGTGTACCTGAGTCAATAATGTCAGATTTCAGTACTTTGTCAGCCAGTCTGTCGCTGACCAGCCAGTAATCGATTCTCCATCCTGAGTTATTGACTTTACTTGTTTTCACACGCTGATTCCACCATGAGTACTGACCAGTGACATCTCCATGAATATAACGGAAAGTATCTGTGAAGCCTTTATCCAGCAACCTTGTAAAGCCTTCACGCTCCTCGTCAGTAAAGCCTGCGGATCGACGGTTGTTGTTTGGGTGAGCCAGATCGATTTCTTTGTGAGCCACGTTGAAGTCACCAGTTGCGATAACGGCTTTCTTCTCATCCAGTCCAGCTAAGTAATCTGCATATTTTTTATCCCATTCCTGACGCTCTTCTAGGCGAACCAGATTGGATCCGGCATTCGGTGTATATACTTGAGTCAGGTAAAAAGTGTCAAATTCAAGCGTGATCATGCGCCCTTCTATATCCATAGTATCTGGTGCACCGATTTCAGGATAGGTTACGACTGGGTTCAGATTATTCTTATATAAAAACATGGTTCCTGCGTAACTCTTACGTGCTGGCTCTTGAGAGACACGCCATACGTAAGTATAATCCGGGAACAAGTCTTTCAGCAGCTGATCATGTTTTTTAGAAGGGCCCGTTCTTGGAAGTTTGGTTTCCTGAATGGCCAGAACATCGGGGTCCAGATCTATGATGGTCTTCATGACCTCGCGGGATAATAACGCCCGTGCCGAATCACTCGTCAGCGTAGCATTTAAAGAATCGATATTCCATGTAATAAATTTCACTGTCATTCTCCTTTTGTACTGTCTATAGTCTTTCTACTTTAATACTAACATGTTATCGGAAAGAGAACGATTATTTTTTATTCCTTATAGTACAGTACAAATTCCCCCAAGTCTTCAATTCGCGTTTTTATGGAAAGAGATGAACAGACCGGAAAAGCCAGCTAGTCCAAACAGAAGAAAGGACATTGGATACCCTGTCCATCCAATTACTAATCCGGCAACAGATGTTCCTATCGTCTGACCTATTCCGAGACTGAGGAAAGCAAGACTTACACCTGTTTGAGGGGCATGCGGAAACTGCCGCGTTCCAATGACAAGCAGACTCCCCGTCACCGCAATATAGGCGATCCCGTAAAGTACAGCAGACAGATAAGCGGTCCAGCCAATTGGCGCAGCAAGCATCATAATGGCCACATTGAGTATAGCTAGAAATAGACGGAAGGCGTATTGTATGCCTCTTGATTCAATAAGATTGCCTGCTCGTCCCCCTGCAATTCCGGCCACCCCCATCGTTACCCAGAACAGCGCACTTGTACTATCTGTAAAGCCATGATTCACTACGACCGCCTGTCTTGAAAATGTCCAGAAAATCGCACTGGCCAGACCGGTTACAAGTGAAGCAAGAATCAGTCGATTCCCTCTGCTGAACAGGTGTGTGACTGTTAGTTTCGTCTTCTTGACTGTTTCCTTGCTTGACTTGAAGTCAGGTATAGCCCAGGCATTCCATAGAGATACGACCAGAGCAAGGAGAGCAAAAAATAGAAACGCTCTTCGCCAGTAAGCTGCAAATAAGAGTGCGACGGGTCCTGATATGATCATCCCGAAACTCGTCCCGCTGTTGATCCAGCTGTTTCCCCGGTCTTTCCATTCATCTGAGAAGGACTGATCAACAATCCTGCTGTATACTGGGGAGCTGAGGCCACTACCTAATCCTGCAGTAAAGACTCCAAGACCTAAAATATATACATTTGAAGCCAGCGCAATCCCAGCAAGTCCGGTCACTGCACTGAATCCCGCTATTTGAGTCACTTTAAAGGTCCCTATTGTCTTAATTAGACTGGAAGACACTAATAGGGCGAGCGTAAATGAGAGATACCCCATCGTTCCCACATACCCAGCCTCCTGTTCTGACAACGACAGAGAGGCGATGATATACGGTAGAAACAATCCAAAACTGAATCGGGCAAAGGTGTAATTGACTGCAATCATTGCTGTACTTGGAGCGATTATTTTAAGCATAAGACTCTCCTTTTATATAGAACGTTCATTCTACTTTCATTTCATAATAAAAGCCGATTGTCTCATCGACTTTTTCTAATATTAGTCTATTAATCTTTTAATTGATCGGATGAGCTGGTCTTCGATTTGATCAAGGTCAAATGTCACGCCCAAAGATGTTGCCCCTTCCAGAAGCATGGTGACCTGTACCTGGGTTCCCTCAGTCAGACCTAACTCCTCAAGATAATTCAGCATATAAGACTTATGTGACTCAACTAAGGAACTGATTTCCTTGTTCTCAAGGCTGTATTCCTCTTTTGCTCTCAGAAAGAGACACCCATTCTTATTGGCTTTGAGCCATTTTATATGGGCCTCAGCAATAGCTAGTGCGAGGTGCTGTTTTGAATTGGACGATTCATTCTGCTCAATACGTTGCCTGATTGAAGACAGGTAACGGTCTTGTCTCTGATTGAGTACTTCGATGATCAGCTGTTCCTTGGATTCAAAATGATTATAGAGGGTCATGATCGATACATTCGCTTCAGACACGATACGTTTGATTCCGACAGCATGGAACCCCTCATTATAGAACAAGTTTTCTGCCTGCTCGACTATGGCTTCTCTTTTCTTACTCACATCTCTCACCTCTAAAATAGAATGATCATTCTATCTACAGTATACATCATTTCCTATCTAAAGCCAGTCAGGTGCAGTCAGAAAGCTCCCCTGACCTTCTTTCTTAGTCAGAAGAGCTACTGCTTCCGGTCATCTAACATCTGTTAGTATTAAATGATGCTAAATATTTTCCTGTTTGAGTGAATCAATGATTGAAGACTGATGCAGTTTCCTGCTTGCATAGATCATTGATAGACCTGTGAGGAGGAATACACCTATGATTGCTGCAGCCATTGCCGCCCAAGGCAGCTCGAAGGCATAAATGAATTTGACTGCCCACTGCCGATAAATAGCATGCATGATGAGAACACTGATTGGCAGACCAAGCAGAATTGACTTCATTCCATAGAACAGACTTTCCAGCCTGATCATTTTGCTGAAACTTTTTTCTGTCATTCCCATAGACTTCAGCATAGCAAATTCCCTTTTTCTCAAGATGATGCTCGTCGATACAGTATTGAACAAGGTTGCCGCACTGATGACTGTAATGAGCAGGACAAATGCGCTGGTAAACACTGTGACCAAAGTCATCATCCGCTCTTCTCGCTGACGCTGGGCATATACATTGTAAAATGAGAGCTGGATCCCTTGACCATATGTGCGACTGACTTCTTCAATGCTGCGCTGCAGCTGAATCGGATCGTCACTTGCCAGATAAACGGTCGCTGATGCGATCTGCTCATTTTCGACTGAGTCCATCAGCTGATCAAAGACCACATTCGATACAATCAGATGGAAAGATCCCGGAAAAATGTTCAGACTGACTCCTAGAGGCACACGTTCAGATGTGTCAGCTACTTCAATATTCGAAAGCTGCTGATAGTCCTCCGTTTCCATAACATACTCTTCCAATTCCAGATCCGTTCCAGAAGCTGTATTAACGGCTGTACGCTCGACAATGTTACTCGTCCCGCTTTCTTCGTACCGGATCAGATCGATCAGTACAGCTGACGGATCAGTGCTGTCAGTCAGTCTGCTCATATCAAGATCGTTCTCTTCTGCATACGCCTGTAAGGTATGATCATCAAGTCCATTGACCATCACATAATAAGGATACCGCCCATCAACACTATCCTCCGTCATCTGGTCGAGATAGTAGGAAGGCACGTCCTCTTCGTCGATCCATGTCCTGGCATCGAGTACAGAAACGGTACTGAATGCCTCGACACCTTCAAGGGTTCTGAGCAGATTACTCACTTCTCTAACTCCTGAACGATCTTCAGCCTGCACAGTGACGCTTATGTCATAAGCGATGCCTTCCTGACTCATCTCCATGGATTTTGAAAAACTCGTGGTGAAATACGTTACGCTTAAAAACAGAAGAAGGCTCGTTGCCAGAGACAGCACAATGGCACGGTAACTTGTTTTGTTCCGTTTCAGATTCTTAAGTGCCAGCTCCCCTTCTATCCCGAACAGTCGGTTAACAAGATATGGGGTTTTGACATCTTTGACTGTCATTTTTATATCTTCTGACTGACGGATTGCTTCAATTGCCGTCATGCTCGATGCTCTTTTTGCCGGCAGATACGTGGACCCCATCAACGTCAATGATGAGACAGCTACTGCCGCTGCTATCCCCCAGAATGATATGACGACATTCAAATCCTGAGAAACCGACAGCACTTCCTGAAGAGAAGTATTAATCACCCAAAATGTCACTTGCATCCCTGCGAGACCTGCCGCAAGCCCTAAAGGAATACTGACTGCGCCAATCACTGCCCCTTCAAATAATACTGTATTGCGTTTCTGCTTCTTGGTAGCGCCGATACTTGACAGCATACCCAGCTGCCTTGAGCGTTCCGAAACAGATATGGCAAACGCATTGTAAATGAGTGAAATGGACCCCAGCACAATAATGGTGAGAATGATGACCGACAGAACACTGATCATTCGTCTGATTCTATCACTCGCAACTACACCCGCATACCTCAGCAGCGTATCGTTGAATTCAACCTCGTCGATGCCTTCTCTTAAAGCTAGAGCTTTGGCATGGTCAAAGAGCCCTCTGTCCAGTCTACCCAGCTGCACAAATGCATTCGCCTGCAGACCCGATGCAAGCTGCCCATCTGTGTAAGATAAAGCCGAATATGCTGGAGATGTTGTAGTCTGCCAACCCGTCCATCGGTACACACCGACGACGGTGTACTCTCGCGTCTGTTCGACTAGAAGCGATTCCGTTTCACCACCATAATTCAGTGGTCTGTTCTGACCCAGCTCAAGATCTTCTCCCGAATCAGAAGCGGCTGTCCGTTGACCGATGTCCAGTGTCAGTTGATCAGAAATACTGATAGGGTCATTCTCTTCAAGCCAGAATGCCTCATGCATGATCAGTTCCGTTTCATTTTCCGGCAGACGGCCTTTGACCATCTCTACCGGGAAATGGCTGAACGATTCCTGATTAAAACGGCTGATATAGATGTACGGTCTGGCGGGGTTCTGACTTTGTTCAAGCAGCGCATAGCCTTCAACCTGTTCTATCAGTACCTCATCTGTATTACTATCTTCTACAATACTTTCGAGCTGGGACTGGTCGACCGACTCATATTTGACATGCCATTCTCCGGTGTCGGCAATGGCTTGTCTCTGCATCATGTCGAGAAAGGACTGGCTTAAAGTGATGACGGAAGTAATCATTGCTACCGACACAATAACCCCGAAGATCGTTATAGCTGTTCTTTTCTTATTGAGCCACAGCTGCTTCAAGGTGACTTTCTGCATAATGGTCATGGTCTGATCACCTCGTCCCTGCTGATCTGACCGTCCTCGATTGTTATGATTCGGTCAGCCTGGAGAGCAATCGATTCATCATGGGTAATCACGACTAGTGTCTGCTTGAAGGTCCGATTAAACAGTTTGAGTAGAGAAACAATTTCCTGACTGTTTTTACTGTCCAAGTTTCCGGTCGGTTCATCAGCCAGAACGATTGACGGATTGCTTACCAACGCTCTTCCAATAGATACCCGCTGCTGCTGCTGCCCGCCCGAAAGCTGATTTGGCAAGTGGTTCAGACGATTCTCAAGATTCAGTAGTGACACAATGCGCTGAAACTTGTCTTCATCCAAGTCATGACCATCCAGCCTCAAAGGGAGGGCAATGTTTTCCTTGACTGTCAGCACTGGTATCAGATTATAAAACTGATAGATCAGTCCAATCTGTCTGCGTCTGAAGATGGACAGCTGTGTTTCGTTTAAATCATAGACGTCTGTCTGATCGATATAGACTTTACCACTACTCGGTTCATCAACCCCTCCCAGCATATGCAGAAGTGTAGACTTGCCTGAACCGGACGGGCCGACAATGGCCACAAATTCTCCTTTATTAATTGAAAATGAGACGTCATTCAATGCTCTGACGGTTGTTTCCCCACTCTGATAATGTTTGGACAGATTCTCAACTTTTACGATTTCCATAATTTCTCCTCCTATCTTTCTATATTTTGAGTATATCTATCCATAATGACACTCAAGTGACTCTTAAGTGACTAATCAGTCACCTTTCGTTTTATATAATTTAATGACGAACCGGGCGCCTGTATGGGAACTATTTTCTGCAGTTATCGTTCCATTCTGACTTTCTATAATGCTTCTGGACATGGCCAGGCCGATGCCTATGCTGTCGTTGCCCGCATGTTTTCCTTTGTAAAAACGATTGAATATATATGGCAGATCCTCTTTATGAATTCCAGGACCCGAATCGCTAATTATGATTTCAGTATAGATAGGGTTCTCTTCCGCATGAATACTTAAACGCCCAGATACAGGGGTGTGCTCAATACAATTTTTCAGGATATTCACCAGTGCTTCTCTCAGCCAGTTAAAGTCTCCCGTCAGTTCAACCGATTCATTTATAACCCGGTCAAGAGACTGGTCCTTGATATCAATCATGATCATTAGGGGCTTAAGTGCTTCATCAATCAGTTTCGACACATTGACAGGATTCCTCTTGAATTCCAGTGTCCCCGCATCGATTTTTGACAGGGTCAGAAGCGCACTCAAGAGCCAGTCCATGCGTTCCAGCTGCCTGACGATATTCTTGGTGAACTCTGTCCTCTTTTCTTCCGTCAGAGTACTCTGACTCAGCAGGTCGGTCATGACCGTCATCGACGTCAGTGGCGTCTTCAGCTGATGAGAAATATCCGACAGTGCGTCCGCCAGCCGTTTCTTATCCTTTTTCAAGTAGTCCCCTTGCCTTGAAAGCATCATTGTCACTTTATATATTTCGCTTTTAAGTATGCTGAGTTCTCCTTCGCTGTTGTCCCGGATATCCATCTGATCATTGCCGTTGCTGATTTTTCTCAGATACCATGCCAGATGCTCAAGGTCCTTGTAGCGCCTATGGGAATAAAGCATCGTATAGACAATCATACCGGTTGAAAAAATTACTGTTATGAGTCCCGAAAGTGGATGGATCCATGCCGTGATGAGTGTAGCTGTGGCCGCCAGACCAGCCATGCCGATAAGATGCAGTCTGATTTCTCTGTTTCGTATCATAGTCAGTCTCCTAATTTATAGCCCAGTCCTCTGATTGTTTTAATAAGCTGAGGGTCCTGCGGGTTATCTTCCAGTTTATCCCGTATACGTTTGATGTACACAGTCAGTGTGTTGTCGTTAACAAAATCGCCAGCCACATCCCAGATATTATCCAGAAGCTGATCTCTTGAAAGCACATGCCCCTGATGATTGATGAACACCAGAAGGAGTCTGTACTCAAGAGCGGTCAGCAGGATTTCCGTCTCTCCTTTATACACTTTTGCATCCTTCGTATTGACACGTAAATCTTTATAGGTAAAAAGAGAGGCTGACTTGTGATCTTTATTGTAACGTCTAAGTACGGACTGGATTCTTGATAACAGCTCTCTTAAACGGAACGGTTTGGCAATATAGTCATCCGCTCCCATATCCAGGCCCATGACGACGTTTGCTTCATCAGCATGCGCTGTCAGAAAAATAACGGGAGTATCGCTCCCTTGCCGAATTTTTCTGCACAACTCATAACCTGTGCCGTCTGGAAGAGAGACATCCAGAAGGCACAGGTCAAACGACTCTTTGCTGATAGCCTGGGTGGCTTGTCTGACATTTTCACAGTAGGTCACATCGAAGCCTTCGTTTTCCAGTGAATAAGTCAGACCTGATGCAATAATTGTATCGTCTTCTACTACTAATAATTTCACTATGGCACCTCGCTCGTTTTCTTTAATCTTTTAGTGTTTAATATCTATCTTATTATACAACAAGTTACCAATTACAAAATCATTTGTTACGCAAGTTTTTCCTAAGGTCTATTCAGCAATCAATTAATTAACTTGTTTACTTTAAAGTAAATAAATTTGTTTCTCCTACTCATCATCTGATCGCCCTTCATACTTTCTATACACTATTGAAACTTTTTGTAGTACCATGTTAGATAAATGAGTTGGTACTGAGCATCAACTTCAGGGAGTGATCAGCATGAAAATAATGATAATTGAAGATGACCGGTATATTCTTGATTCTTTAAAGTCAGAACTAAGTCGATGGTCTTATGAGGTATGCAGTCCAACAGACTTTTCACAAATTATGCGCACTTTTTCTTCCGAACAGCCTCATCTCGTCATGATCGATATCCAGCTGCCACAATACGATGGGTTCCACTGGTGTAGAGAGATTCGAAATGTTTCAAAAGTACCTATTATTTTTTTATCCTCGAGGGATCATCCCATGGATATGGTCATGGCAATGAATACAGGCGCAGATGACTATGTTCAGAAACCATTTAACATGGAAGTTCTCATAGCCAAAATCAAGTCCCTGCTCAGAAGAGTATACTCTTATGAGGAAGCTGCAATTGACATCCTTGAATGGAATCATGCTGTTATTGATCTGAAGAGTGGAGAAATAAAGAAAGACGATGTAACACTAAACCTTACTAGAAATGAATGTTTTATTTTAAGTGTGTTAGTGAATGCCTCCAATACTATTGTGTCGAGACAAGAGCTTATGAAATTACTTTGGGATGATGACCAGTACATTAATGATAATACCTTGACAGCCAATGTTAAACGAGTCCGCGAGAAATTAGAACCTTTGGGCCTGTCAAAGGCCTTACTGACAAAAAAAGGCCAGGGCTATATGGCTGTGACTTTGTAAAGGAAAAGTGATATGCTAAAAAACTATTTAAATTCAAGAAAAAGCTGGATCGTACTTTTTTTGGTATTTATTCTGCTGACTAATTTCGTTATTATTACAGACGCCGGTATACAGATACAGAAGGCCTCATTAATTTACTTAAATCTATTACTTGTCAGTCTTATGATAGGCTTTACTGTCTGGCGGTATAAAACAGAGACAGCTTATATCCATCATTTACTTATCCTTTCTAACAGCTATCCTGATAACTGGATGAGTGATATTCCAGAACCTGACCCCCTAACAATGGATCATAAAGTCTATGACTTGCTCCAGGCTGTTCAGTCTTATCATGTAGAGAACGCACAGCAGTCCAAGAACGATCATAGAATGGAAGAAAATGCATTAGTTTCATGGGTCCACGATTTAAAATCACCATTAACTGCTATTAAGCTAACTTTAGATTCCAACCCTTCTAATCCCCTTGCGCACAAAATAGAACCGTCCTGGCTGCAGATCAATATGCTGCTGGACCGTCAGTTATATATATCCAGAATGTCGGATCTGGAAAATGATTTAATATCTGAGAACATTGACATTCAGCAACTAGTCAGAGAGGAGATAAAATCGTTATCTACTTGGTTCAGAGAAAAAAATCTATCTGTCACTATACTATCAGATGAGACTAAACAAGTGATCACAGATCGGAAATGGTGTGGCTTCATAATAAGGCAACTCCTATCTAACGCAGTAAAATATAGTCCTGAGAACGAAGAGATTAAAATTCTGATCGGCCACACTGATGTGGATTCTACTTATCTGACTTTTAAAGACAATGGACCTGGGATTAGTTCCCATGACCTTCCCAGAATCTTCGATAAAGGATTTACTGGGGATAATGGGAGAGTTCAGCAGTCTTCTACTGGCATAGGATTATATTTGGCCCATACCATTGCTGAAAAACTTCACCATACCATTTTAGTCGAATCTTATGAGGATAAAGGAACGTCTGCTTCTATCGTCTTCAAGGGCGACAACGCGTTTAATACCCTAAAAAGAACCGAAAGCTTTTAAATAAATCACCGTATCTACTCTTGGTTAAAAACCAGATGACTTTTATCCTGATTAAGTTGTGATTTTCACTTAAGATGTATTGTCTATTCGTAGTAAAATACCCGTTGCTATAAGTCAATCCGACAAACCAAATGTCAGGGAGCTGAAGATAGTTTCCTAAAAATGCATTCCCCATTTTGTTTCCTGGTTTAAGGATAATAATGAGGAATGCATTTTTATGTGTTTACATAATATAAATCGTTTCAATCGATATGAGAGTGCTTGGGTGAGAAAAATGAGCAAAGTGACAAAATTATCACTTATCACTTATAAAAGTCACTTACTTCGAACGACCGAAACCATTTATAACGGTAAACTATCAATAGATCGAACTATAGGAGTGAAAACATGACAACATTACCAAATCAACAAACGATTCTACTTGCTCGAAATCTAATCAAATCATATGGTTCTGTAAGACACACACAGGATGTGCTGAAAGGAATCAATTTAAGAATATTAGCGGGTGAGTTTCTTGGAATTATGGGACCATCAGGCTCAGGTAAGACAACGCTTCTCAATACTCTCGCAACAATTGACCGTCCTTCATCTGGCGATGTGATTATAGAAGATAGAAATGTGTCTAAACTTAAGGATAAAGAGCTCTCTCAAATTCGGCACAAACTGTTAGGCTTCATTTTTCAGGATTACAACCTGCTTGATACGTTAACGGTAAAAGAAAATATTTTACTGGCCGTCTCATTGACTAAAAAAAGCAAATCTGAAGCAGAATATGCCTTCACTAATGTTGCTGAAGGATTAGGTATCAGCGACTTGGCTGATAAATATCCTTCGGAGCTGTCAGGAGGACAAAAGCAACGAACCTCTGCTGCCAGAGCCTTGATTCACTCTCCATCTCTTGTCTTCGCAGATGAACCTACTGGTGCTCTTGATTCCCAAGCAGCATCTGACTTGCTGGAAACCCTCCAGACTATAAACCAAGCCGATAAGGTCACGATTGGTATGGTCACACACGATCCAGTCGCTTCTAGTTATTGCAGCCGAGTTGTATTTTTAAAAGATGGGGAAATATATTCCGAGTTGTATCGTGGCGATAAATCTAGAGAGTCTTTCTTTAAAGATATTCTCGATATGCAGGCTGTACTAGGAGGAGGAAAACAGAAGTGAACATTTATGTACTTGCAGGTAGAAGCGCTATAAAAAATCTCAAGATGTATTATCTCTACTTTTTCTCTATGATTATATCGGTCAGCCTTTTCTTTGTCTTTTCCAGCCTTCAGTATGATGAGACTGTTGCATACATGGCTGATTCAAGTGTCAATTTTGCCTCTTCGTTTCAAGTAGCAGGTATTTTGCTGATAGTAATTACTTTACTATTTACCTTATACGCAAATAACATCTTCATTCGTCGTCGTAGTCAGGAAATCGGTCTCTATCAGCTGATTGGACTATCTAAAAACTGGATTAGTAGGCTGCTGGTTATAGAGCACTTTGCGCTCAGCTCTGCTGCTCTTATTATAGGTCTGTTCGTCGGGATCTTACTTTCAAGATTGTTCGTCCTACTGTTTGTGAACATTATAGGAATTAACAGTCCAATTTCCTTAACATTCTCTTCCAGAGCTTTTTTACAAACGTTGTCAGTCTATTTATGCCTAGTTATCATTACATCTCTTCAAATGTATAAAATAGTTTATGGGTCAACTTTAGTCGAATTATTCCATTCTCAATCTAACAACGATCGTCATTACGAGAAAAACAACATCATGTCGGGAATTACTGCGGTATCAGGTCTCATACTGGTTGCTTCAGGTTACTATATCTCCACTTTAATAATTGATCATGCAGATAATTTATTGCTATTTATGCTTCTTGTTCTGATCAGTACTGTCTTAGGAACATATTTTATATTTAAATCAGCTATAGGGTGGCTTTTATCTCTTTACCGTAAGAGTAAGAGAGGAAACTTAAGCCTTTATAATAGTTTGTCTATTGCACCCCTCATGCACAAAATGAAAGATCATTCACGTTCACTGACCTTAATTACCATACTTTCTGCCATGACTATTACTATGATATCGCTCTCCTATTCATTGTACTATTCGACTGAAAAAGATGTCTCAGCTTCAATGCCCCTTGATTTTGTAGTTGAAAACAGTGAATCAACGGCCGAAAATGTCCGGCAAGATTTACAGACTGAGTCCATTCCTTTTTCACATCACACTGTCTCAGCAATTAGACTTACCGGTCGAATACAGGATTCCTCTAGACCCTCCGGTAACGGTGAACGATCTTTTCTGGTTTTTTCAGAAGATACTTTAAAAGATACTGGTTCTACTGAACAAGCTATCGAAGATGGCTACGCTGTTCAGTTCAATTCTTTTTCGGCAGTTACTTCAGTGGATACCGATTCTTCCAGAGAAGTATCTTTTGATCTATCTACTGGTTTGGATACGCTCCAAATAAATAGGCTTAAACCAGCCAATTTGGTGAATATCAATATCATAGGTGAACAGCTGTTAGTAAATCAACGGACCTTTGACCAGCTAATGGCTGCGGCTGAGTCTGATAATCAAGTACAAGTGACGTCATTTGATCTGTTCAATGTGACAGACGGGTACTCCGCCGATGCATCACCAATTTTTCATGAGAACGTACCAGATAATAGTTTTGCAGTTGATTATCATTCATATTACTCGGATACTCTTCAGGCAAACGGTGTTCTCATTTTTATATCTGGATTTTTAGGTCTGGTTCTGTTGCTCGCAACCGGAAGCATTATGTACTTTAAGCAAATGAGCGAAGCCGAGCAGGAAAAAGATAATTACAGAACACTCAGACAACTGGGGTTTCAGTCTGAAGATATAATGATTGGGATTAAAAGGAAACAGTTCTTTGTTTATTTCATTCCCTTAACAATTGGACTTTCACATTCATTTTTTGCACTGAAAGTTGGGTCAGTTATAGTCAATTCAAGTATTGTTATTCCGGTGGCCATCAGTATGCTTACCTACACACTGATCTATGCGTTCTTCGGAATTTTAACTGTTCGGTACTACAGCAGCAAAGTAAATCAATCACTGGAAAGAAGGTAATTTTATGAAAAATAGCAAACTGCTCCTGAGTGTATTAATTGTCTTGAGTTTACTCATCGGTTTTTTGGCTTTTCGTGATACTGTTGATCGATTTAATCCGTTTATAGAGTATGAATATGTTTATGCAACTGTGAACGATGAGCCTGAAGAAGTGAATGGCCGCTATAAATACACCTTAGACGGATACAATGAAGATGGGAATCTTCAGAGAATCGTTTTTACATCGAGTTTGCCACTGGACCAAGGTACTCCACTAAGAGTAATGGCTAAAGGGACGCACACAGATTATTATGAAATACTCTACGAGGAATAGACTCGACCAGAATAATACAACATTTTTCCATAACAAAACAACATCTCCCTATTGGGGTAAAGCAGCTTCAAGTGGTCTAATAGAGCTGACAACTACTTAACCCAATGGAAGGTGGAATAAGAAAATGATTGAACATAATATGGGGCTGCGGCCTCCTCTGGGATGGAATTCCTGGAATACATTTACATGGGACATTAATGAGAAACTGATCCGGGACGTCGCAGACAGGTTTGTGACTGACGGCTATAAGGATGCGGGCTATGAGTATATCGTCATCGACGACTGCTGGAGCCTGAAAGAACGGGACGAAGACGGCAACCTGGTCCCTGATCCAGAAAAGTTTCCAAGCGGCATGAAGGCCCTGGCTGATTACATTCATGGCAAAGGTCTGAAATTCGGGATGTATTCCTGCGCCGGGACACACACCTGTGCAGGTTATCCTGGGAGTTTTGAACATGAATTTCAGGACGCCCGCCAGTTTGCCTCATGGGGTGTCGATCTGCTTAAATACGACTACTGCTTCAAGCCTAGACAGATTTCCGGAGAACTTCTCTATAAACGCATGAGTCTGGCTTTAAAAAATTCCGGAAGAGACATACTCTTTTCAGCCTGTAACTGGGGCGAAGACAATGTCACCCACTGGATACGCGAATCAGGTGCACACATGTACCGCTCCACTGGTGATATTCAGGATAACTGGGAGTCGATTAAAAGACTGGCCCTTTCTCAAGTGGATAAGGCGCGTTATACAGGTGCCTTCTGCCATAATGATATGGACATGCTTGTTGTCGGTATGTACGGCGGCAGTAACGACGGCTTCATAGGCAGTAAAATCGGCGGGTGCACCGATAGTGAATACAAAACACACTTTTCATTATGGAGCATTATGGGTTCCCCTCTGATGATCGGCTGCGACATCCGTGAAGCGAATGAAACAACCCAGAATATTTTACTTAACAAAGATCTCCTGGCAATCAATCAGGATGTGGAAGGCAGAGGCGCTTACCGCATTAAGCCGGAGCCTCAGTGGTTCCATGATGATGATGTCTTTATTCAAGTAAAAGTCCTGGCAGATGGTGAGCTGGCAATCGGCTTCTTTAACTTGAGTGACGCTCAGCGTGAGATTTCCCTTCAGTTCTGGGATCTGGGTCTGCCCTATGCGTCAGGTTATTCCCTTGATCTTCACGACTGCTGGGATCACAAGCCTCTCGGCCAATTCAAGGAACGATATAATCCAGTCGTTCCCGCTCATGACTGTCTGGTCGTCAGAGCAAAGGTCGTCCACTGATATGTCGACAGCTCAGGTCTGCCAGACGTGTGAGCACACCCTTCATCCAGATGAAGGCGCTTTAAATCTGAAGGTCGTCTCACGTACAGCACGCCAGTTTTCATGTCTGGACTGTCTTGGGAAGCGACTGGACTGTGACCGGCAAGCTTTAGAGGACCTCATAACTTATTACCGTGAGTCCGGGAACTGTGTTCTTTTCCGATAGTTTTTTCGGTAAGAGTCATATATTCGGTCGGTGTATAGGACGTGACCTTCTTAAAAACCTTGGAGAAATAGAGAGGATCACTATAGCCAACCGAATTGGCAATGGACTTTACGGACAGATTCGACTTCTGCATCAAGAGACAGGCCTGTTCGATTCTGACATCTCTCAAGTACGTTGAAATCGGCAGACCTGTCGATGCCTTAAACAGACGAAACAGGTAACTGCGTTCGATATTGACGTCCTGAACTATGTCAGTGACAGAGAGCGTAGACTTCCAGTAGTGCTTAAGAATCGTGTCTTTGGCTTGCTGAACATAATCGGTTTTATCAGAGAGGCTCTCTTCAGGAAACTGTTCAACATAATAAGACAGAAGTGTCCGAAGCCTAGCTGCCATACGCATAGTCTCAGCGACCGATTTCTCTTTATTCTCTTCTAGAAAGTAGTAGAGGCTCAAATCACTTTCAGCTTTCTCAGTAATGGGACGATCCGCTGACAGGCTCGTCAGGTCAAGGATAGGAGCAACCTCTTCTCCTGTAAATTCTACCCAGACATACTCCCATGGATCATTGGGATCTGGATAATAGTAAATTTCAGTGTAAGGATAAATCAGGAAGCTCTGACCTTCTTTTAATTCGTACTCTCCGGAACGATTTTGATATATGCCCTTCCCTTTTATGATGTAATGCATAGCATAGACATCCCGGACACCCGGCCCCCATTCATGACTGTTTGGGGGCTTGTGTCCGCTGGAGACATAATTCAGTTGAGTTGAAAGTCTTGGCAGTCCATTGTTTTCAGAGGCATTGAACATGTTTTCCCTACTTTCTGTCGGGTCTGACTATTTTTTAAAACTCATTCAGGATACAGCTTCTGATACGTGTCCACTGTTTTTCTAATCAGTTCTTTCAGGATCAACTGATCTACATCATCAAGCTTATTGATATAGACACAAGCCTTTCCCGTTTTATGCTTGCCGAATGATTCCAGCAGCTGATCCCTTTCTGGGCTGTCATACATGAGATACAGGCTGATTTTTCCCTTTCTAGGAGAAAATGCAGCAAGCGGCGCATCCCCTTCATGACCGGAGGCATAGCGATAGTGATACTTTCCGAAGCCGATGATGCTTGGCCCCCACAGTTTCGGCTCGAATCCCGTCTCTTCCTGAAAAATCTCAAGCAGGCGGTAGGCATCTGCTTTTTTTGCATCGCTCTCCACTGTTTCAATAAATGTTCTGACACTATTGTCGGTCTCTTTAGTTTTTGCATCATACATCTCGTCTCACCCCTTCAGTTTTATAAGCTGCTTTTGTTTTTTTGTTAAGTCTATTATAATCCGTCTGATTCATTAATTCTAATCTGTTTTTAAGCCAATAGTCTTCTAAATCACTCAACTATCTCGCTTAATATTGTTATTCTGCAAACGATTTTAGTTTTTCTATTCACTATGAAAGCCAATACATTGTATACTAGTTAAGTAACCTACAATTGTTTAATGACTCTGTCGATTACAATCATGACAGAATAAGGAGGAAACAAATGAATTATCATGTATCAATCAGTGGAAGTGATCAGGCTAAAGGAACAGCTGACCAGCCTTTCCGTACCATTTCTCAAGCTGCGGCATTGGCCATGCCCGGAGATACCGTTACCGTCCATGCAGGCGTGTACCGTGAATGGGTAAATCCCGCAAATGGTGGAACCGTCGATCATCGAATCGTCTACAAAGCAGCTGGAGATGGCGAAGTCGTCATCACTGGAGCAGAGCGCATAACAGACTGGACAGACGAAGGTGATCAGGTATGGAGTACAGTGGTCCCTAACAGCCTGTTTTCTGCAAGACACCCTTTTAAAGAAGAACTAAGTGGCGATTGGCTTTTTGACGGCGCTTTTACGGCTCATCTCGGTGAGGTTTACCTCGACGGTCAGTCGCTTTATGAATGTGAGAAAGTAGAGCACGTACATAAGCCTGAAGCCTGGTCGGAAGCCAAGTACTCAGAAGCTTCTCTACTCAAATGGACAGCTGAAGTCGATTCTAAAACGACTAAGATCTGGGCTAACTTCGGTGGGAAAGATCCGCGCGAAGAAAATGTCGAAATCAGCGTGCGTCCGCACTGTTTCTGGCCGGAAAAACCGGGTCTTGATTATATAACGGTCAGCGGATTCACTCTGTGCCAGGCCTCTCCTCAGTGGGCAGCGCCAACTGAATTTCAGGAAGGACTGATCGGAACACACTGGAGTAAAGGATGGATCATCGAAAACAACGTGATCAGCGAGTCCAAGAACGTCGGGATCAGTCTTGGTACTGCCATCGGGACTGGGCACACTAGAGACGGCGACAATCACAGTAAAGGTGGTACCCAGCGTGAACAGGAAGTAATTCTGAGAGCTTTACGATCCGGCTGGGATAAGGACCGTGTCGGTAGTCATATTGTCCGAAACAATGTGATTCATGACTGTGAACAGGCTGGAATTGTCGGCCACATGGGAGCAGCCTTCAGCAGCATCTATCAGAATAAAATTTACAATATCCACCACAAGCGAATCCGACATGGGGCTGAAGTAGGAGGCATCAAGCTTCATGCTGCTTTGGACACTCAAATCAGTGACAACAGGATTTACAGTTCCTACCGTGGCCTCTGGCTTGACTGGCAGGCACAAGGAACTCGAATCAGCCGTAATCTATTTTTCGACAATCTGTCAGAAGATTTATTTGTTGAAGTGTGTCATGGCCCATATTTAGTTGATCACAACCTGTTCCTGTCACCGATGAATTTCAGAAACATGGCTCAAGGTGGTGCTTTTGTCCATAATCTGTTTGCCGGACAATTTGTCGTTCAGTCCGAACTGTCACGTACGACACCTTACCATTTCCCACATGAGACAGCCATGGCTGGATATTCTAATATTAGTGGTGGAGATGACAGATACTACAATAACCTTTTCTTAGGGAATGAAGAGACAAACAAAGAGCCTGTCCCTATCACCTTCTTTGAGCATCTTCCGCTTAAAGAAAGAGAAGAAACTGAGGGCAGTGGCGCTGTAATGGATGGTGTTCCTGAAGATTCAATCTGCTACCTGCATCCAGTTGGGCTGGGCGGATACAACGACCATCCTGATGCAAAAGATAAGCCGTGGTGGCAGTACACTAAAGAGGAAATGGCTGAACTTGGTGATGCCGCAAATGATATCCTGGTGGGTAATGCCGTGCTCCCTGTAGCTATGGGAGGAAACGTATACGTGAACAACGCTGTTTCTAGCAGTCATGACCCTCATGCTCCTTCTTCTGAACAGAAAGGAATCGATATTTCAATCGATCAGAATGAAGGCAAAGTCAGCGTCAAAGTAAACGATCCGGACTTGCTTCGTGCTGCTTCTTCCATGGTGGCTACAAGCGATCTTCTCGGAAAAGCTTATCATGCCGATATGGCTTTCGAGCAGCCTGATGGATCACCGTATCGCTTCGATTCGGACTTTTTCGGACATCATAGACCTGATGCTGGACTGACAGCCGGTCCATTTGAACTGGAAAAGAATGCCTATACAGAATTTGAAGTATAGATAGTTTTTGAAGAATCAGACAGCTCATTTGTCTGGTTCTTTTTTTATAAAAAAATGAAATTATTCATTTCCCCTCCACTAGTCAGGCTGTCTATGATACTATGTAAGAAATCAAATGCTAGGATGTTCATGATATGTATGCAAAAGCAATTAACCTTTCCAATCGACTCATTACCTATACGGTGTATGCAATCTACCCTGTAATCATCATGGTACTATTATTCTCAGGTGACTCCAGAATCTGGCGCGTGCTTCTGGCACCGCTGATCTCTTTTGTACTGGTGAGCCTGTTACGGCGCTATATTGATGCACCTCGACCCTATGAAGTCACCGGCAAGGTGCCTATTTTAAATAAAGATACTAAAGGCCAGTCGTTTCCAAGTCGTCATGTCTTTTCTGTTTTCGTGATCGCCTCCACCCTCTATTTCATATCCCGTCCACTTGGAATCTTTCTCATGCTGATCGGCTGCCTACTGGCCGTCCTGCGTGTCATTGGCGGCGTCCATTATCCGAGAGATGTGATTGCTGGGGCGATTATCGGGATATTGTCCGGTATGCTGGGGTTTTATCTTTAATGATGGTTTTGAATTACTTGTAAGTGTAGAAGAAAGATAGACTTACAAATTGGGTTGTACAATAAATGACGTTGGTGAGATTAACTCACTAACGTCATTTTTTTAGATATTAGAAAACAAGTGAGTTCTCCTGTAGAATAATAGTCGACGAAAACATCACCTAAGGAGGAACTCACTTGCCTACTTCAAATGATATGCAAAAATTACTCGATATTCAAGATAAAAATCTCATATTTAAAGATGATTGTGTCACCTACGGTGTTTTAAAAGGGCGAAAAGTTAAATATATCGATTGTAATCTAAGCTATACGCCAGCCGAATGCGAGAAGTGTCACGCTCCGAACAATGATTACAGTATCTATAAAAATGGGACACAGTCCTCTCGTGTAACTTTTCCAATGAGCGGTATTCGACCAACGTATTTACGTATAAGAAAGCAGCGGTTCATGTGTAAAGACTGCGGCTCAAGTTTCACTGCAAAAACCCCGATTGTTAAAGAGCATTGTTTTATATCCACCTTCATTAAGGCTAAGATTTTGACTAAGGCCTCAGAAGCCTGTTCTGTTAAAGATATAGCTAAAGAGGCGAACGTGTCTGAAGCCACGGTCCAAAGAACTATAAACCAGGAAAGCAAGCAATACAGACCTCATTATCATACACTACCGTCACATTTGTCTTTTGACGAATTTAAATACGCCAGTGGGCGAATGGCATTCGAATACATTGATGTCCAAAACGGTCGCATTCTTGATATTCTGCCTTCTAAACACAGTCGCTCAGTCAGTAATCACTTTATATCTCATTACAGCTTGAAGCAAAGAGAGAAAGTAAAGACGATCACTGTAGATATGAATGCAAGCTATGTCAGCTTTATTCCTCGGCTGTTTCCTAATGCACAGATTATCATTGACCGGTTCCATATCGTTCAGCTCGTCAATCGGTCGATGAACAAAACACGCGTAAAGATTATGAATCAGTTCCATACATCAAATGGAGAAGATCAGAAGAAATATCGTAGATTGAAGCACTTCTGGAAAAAGATACTCAAGAAAGAAACGGATCTCTCTTACACTAAGTATCAGCGCTACAAGCTATTTGGACAGCGCCTGGAGTCAGCGATTGTCTCTGAAATGTTGGCCTATGATAGTGAACTAAAAGCTACATATGATGTCTATCAGCAGATTATTCAAGCAGTAGGAATGAACGATTATAATCAATTGAGCTGTATATTGGACCGATCTGACGTTGCAAATTTATCCTCGTACATGAAGACCAGCTTGAGAACACTACGTAAGCATCTTCCGTTTATTAAAAATACGTTTAAATATCCTTACAACAATGGAAAAATAGAAGGAATCAATAATAAAATCAAGGTTCTTAATCGTGTGGCCTACGGCTACAGGAACTTTGCCAACTACAAGAATAGAATTATCATTCACTTTTCTTTAAAATCAGAAGCATCTCAACGTAAACATGCACAAAAAGAAGTGTATAGCATGGTAGCCTAGGCCACCATGCTATACACCCTATATAAACTCTCTGACATTTACTTATTATTCTTTACCAACGTTATTTGACGTAGAACCACAAATTGAGGCTGGACATTAAGTGCGTACTTAATGTTCAGCCTCTTTATATGCAATTACTTTTATCATGCTCAAAAAGCATTGAATAGTATCTTTTTTATCCGTTTGTATATAGAACCGATTGCTGCAGCAATATAATCCCACACTATAAATACTGAAATGGAGACCATCCAGAACCTGATGATATAATTATGTGGGCCTGCATAATCAAGACTATGAAACAGAGTTGAGGCTATAATCAGTAATGAAATGATACCAATTATGAATTTATCTCTCGTTCTACTGCTGTTATCTTTAAACCACTTATCTAAAAGAATGTAGAGCATAAATCAACTACTCGTCACTAAAGTAACGAGTTTGTAAGTACAAGAGATTGTTCTCTTAGCAGTATTATCGCTGTGAAGCTCCTGCCGTCGTCCTACATCATCGGGTGGTTGATAACACCCGCTCAACTATCAATCTATAGATAATAGTTAGTCAATTGCTGGATTTATTTTTTCAAAGTGTGGTTTTTCAACACCAGATATATAATCTGTTCCAAGATATTGAATATTCATAGCTGCTACACGGTCATCATTCGAACGATAAAAACAATTTTTACAACAAAATAGATGTTCTGTTTGTTTCCTATTTTCTTTATCAATCGTTCCGCATTTCGGACAGCGCTGACTTGTGTAACGAGCAGGGACTTTCAAAACCAAAGACCCCTTCTCTGCTGCTTTATACGCAAATTTTTGCTCTAGGTCATAAAATGCCCATGACACAGATTCATAACGGTTATCCTTAGAATGTTTTTCTGTCGCAAAACGTACATTTGTTAAGTCTTCAATAACAAATAAAGTATTTGGTCCATATTGTTCAACGAGTGCCTTACTGATTTGATGATTCACATCATTCATCCAACGGTTTTCTCGCTGTCCTATTGCTTTTAATCGGCGTTTAGCTGATTTCGACCCTTTACTTTGCAACTGTTGACGTAACTTTTTATACTTTCTACGTTTCTTTAAAATATCTTGTCCATTATAAAAGACAGTTTTTCCTTTTTCATCATAGGTTGTTACGAGTTGTCTCAGACCTCTATCAATACCCACGACATGTTGAACTGTTTCTTTATCAAAATCAGGAACTTCTTTTGAAGCAGATATCGCTAGGTACCATTTATTGTTTTGTTCAATTAAATTCGCTCCACCTAGTACCCATGACCCATCATTAAATTTATTGACATGTGGATTGTCTGTTAATAAATAAGGCATTGTTTCTCGTCCATTCATGACAGAAACTGAATAGTGGTTATCAGCTTTTACTGAATAGTCACGATTTCTGAGCAGTATAACTGTTTGTTTATTAAATTCAATTGGTTTTTGTAACCAATCAATCGTTCGTTTTGTGTAACACATTTTATTTAATTCATTATCCCTATATTTATAAGGATTTGACAATAATTGTTTTTCAACTGTTTTGTATTTACCGATGACTGAACGGATAGCAGATTGAGTAATTTGAGCAGACAAACCAAATGACGAACGTAATTCATAATACAGATTGTCATGTATTGTACGCTGTTTTAACTCAAATTCATTTTCGAAAATCCATTTTGAGATATAGTTACAAACCTCTAAATAAACGTTTTGAATTTCTCGAAGTTTAATACTTTGTTCTTCAGTCGGTAAAATTTGTATTTTAAATGTTTCATTGATTTTAATTTTAATCACCTCCACTAAATATAGTATATTATAAATTCTAGTGGAAATCAAGAAAGGAAGTGAAAGACGCTATTCACCTCGGCATTAAAATACCGAGTACCCTAGCGTCAAACAAGTCAATGACCCGGCACTAAAGTACCGGGCTTGTAACTCTAAGTTCAATAGTCCAAACGCTTGATTCCAAGCTCCTATTTTAGGTTACTTCTCGCAAAGGACTACCCTTTGCCCGCAGATTGACTGCTACGGCAATACACAGAATGTATCATGTGTACCTTAACTTGTTTCGACTTTCGTATAGCGGGGACGTTCGGTTCCGGATATCCACTCTGTTCCTAACTGTTGAATGTTCATGGCAGCTACTCGGTCATCGTTTGATTTATAAGAACAATTTTTACAACAAAAAGCATGTTCCCTGTTCAAGCGATTTTCCTTGTCTATAGTCCCGCATTTTGGACAGCGCTGGCTCGTATAGTGAGCATCCACTTTCAAGACTTCCGATTGATTCATTCGGGACTTGTAAGCTAAGTGTTGCTCAAATTGGTAGAAAGCCCAACTGACGGCTTCATATCGATTGTCCTTGTGGTGTTTTTCCGTCGCAAATCGAACATCGGTCAAATCTTCTAAAACAAAAAAGGTGTTCGGTCCATAGTAATCAACGAGTGCCTTCGATAATCGATGATTCACATCGGTCATCCAACGGTTCTCTCGTTGACCTATTTTTCGAATTCTTCGTTTAGCGGATTTGGTATTCTTTTTCTGCAATGACTGTCGAAGTTTCTTGAAGTGACGACGCTTCGCTAATATTTCTTTTCCATTGACAAAATAACTGTTTCCTTTTTCGTCAAAAGTAGTTGCCAAGAAGCGCAACCCTCTGTCGATTCCGACAACGTGTTGAACATCTTCTTTTTCGAATTCAGGATATTCTTTGGTGGCAGAAATATAAAGGAACCATCTGCCGTTCTTGGTGATTAGTTTCGCTTCTCCCAATCTATGTCCTTCAAGAAAATGTTCACGATTTTTAAAAGTAATATCAACTTTTTCACGCTTATTGTTTGTATTGATGGAGACTTGACCTGTTTTCAAGAAACTATAATCACGGTCGCGAGTCAAAGTAAGCTGAGGCGTCTTAAAATTCAATGGGTACCACAAGTGCTCTAATTGACCACCCTTACTTTTGAGTTGCGTTTCGACTGCCTTGTAGCGTGCAATAACATCACGAATCGCATTTTGCGTAAGTTGGGATTTTAAATTAAACGTCTCACGAATTGTATGATAGATTTCTTTGTGAATACTAAATTGCTTCAAGTTAAAGTTATGGTTAAAAATCCATTCGGAAACAAAATTCAAAGCTTTGGTATACGTATTCATCGTATCTTTAAAGATTTGAACTTGTTTTTCATCCGGAAAGATTTGTTGTTTAGCTGTAAGTGTAATATCCATATCCCAAAACCTCCTTTCACTAAATACATTATATCATAATTAATAGTGAAAGGTTAACAGAAAGGACTTCTATAGTGAAAAAATCTAAAGAATTGAGTTCCACAAACCCACCAATTCCTCTCGGCACTAAAGTACCGAGTTTCCTTGGTGGTGAAACTTGATGAAATAACGTGAGCAAGTATAACAATCCCAACAATGCCTAAAGTATACTGGTATAGGAATAAAATCAGCCCTATTACAGATAGAAAAATTATTTTATTGTAAGATGGGTTCTTATTCATAAGCTGTATTCTCCTTACGGAAAGAGTTTGACTTAAAAGTCGAAGATGATTTGTCCATTTAATCAGATTCCGACTTTTTCACTACTATACCTTTAATATATCCCTAATCGACATGATAATACAACTCTTTATGTTGAGAATGGTAACCGTCTATTGGCCTATCAATCTTTACTGTTAAAATATCATCGAATATCTATTTCAGATCCAATTCTTCTCGATTATTGTTTTTCTAATATTAGAAAAACAATAATATTAACATAACTGTACAAATGGATGTTTTGTAAATATAAACGATGCATACTAAGAAAAGATATTTATATCCGGATGTCTCTAGTCATTTTTAAAATACATTCTAACAAGAAAGTCCATGAGTGCATCAGGTTCCTCTTTTACAAATTCAGAGTGATCTTTGAAGACCATTCCGAATGGCTTTTCTGACGTATATGGCTCCCATGTCGGCATCGCTTCACCCGTCACATCATCCCCGTTAGGATTCCCATTTGAGATGAAATTGCCCAGGTAGTTGCTCATCTGACGAGCTAAATCATAGTGTTTGCCTGTGAAGGGTCTCCAGGCCTTAGCTAGCGTCTCAAAGAAGAACCACAGGTCCGCGGAATGGAAAGTCCCAGGGTTATCCCAGCCCGGTATCTCTGGATCAAAATTATAATAATAAAGAGGCGTGTCAGATCCGCTGTCAGAGTTGGCTTGTCCGGCAACGCGTATGGCATATTCAATTGTGCTGACAGAGGCACGTTCCTTGATGTCCTCCAAATTACCGGATTCAAAACGGCAAAGACTCAGATAATCATCCGCATCTGACCCGAATGTTTCCCTTGCCATCTTTTCGAATTCATCTAAGCTCGATACATCTGGAACACTGAAGAATTCAGAAGAGGTATGACCCAGCATGACTGGGACCATCAGACGCTTCTTCTCGAGGAAAAGTTTGAAGACATCCCCCATGACGAACTGCTTATCAATAACAGGCCCCCAGAATTTCTCGTATTCCAATGCTTTCTGACGCAGGTATTCACCTTCAAGTTCACGAGCCTCAGCCAGCGAAGCTACGCCGAGGAAATCGAAGAACTTGACCCCTTCCTCTTCCACTTGTGACAGCGTTCTGCCGCTGCCTGGGATTCCGCTGTTCCCATAGACATTCTTGAACATGCCGCTAAGTACAACTGCTTTATGGAAGAGGGGGTCATTTTGCGGTGCAGTAAGCTGATGCATGACACTGGCGCCTCCTGCTGACTGGCCACCTACCGTGATGTTCTCAGGGTCTCCACCGAATGCTGCTATGTTACGTTTGACCCATTCGATGCCTGCTCTCTGATCCAGCAGGCCAAAGTTTGTAGGTGCATCAGGTGCTTCCGCAGTGAGTTCAGGATGAGCAAGAAAACCGAATGAATTCAGCCGGTAGTTTACCGTAACGACCACCGCTCCTCTTCTCGCCAGACGCTCACCATCAAATTCCATCTCAGCCGTATAACCGTACTGAAACGCTCCGCCGAAAATCCAGACATAGACAGGCAGCTTCTCATCTTCACTTGAAGCCGGTGTCCAAACATTCAAGTAAAGGTTGTCTTCAGCCATAGGAATATCGGGATCCACATGCCATTCTCTTGAATAGAAATCGTCTTTGTTCACTCCTGGAGTGGCCTGCATGGATATCGGTGCAAATTCATAGGCTAGAAGTGTCCCTTCCCAGTTTGACGCAGGCTGTGGTGCGCGCCAGCGGTTCTGTCCGACAGGCGGTGCTGCAAAAGGGACGCCTTTAAATGATGTTATCTTAGGGTCTGCAGCTGGCAGACCCTGTATTAAACCGTTTTCAATTTTGGCTTTTCTTAACATTCTTACATGTTCCTTTCTGTACATATGCTATTTATATCTTTGTTTATCTATAGCCAGTGTCAGTGCACGTTACTTCTATAGTGTTGTTCATAGGATCAAGAACTGGATAACTCCAATAGCCATTCCATTGTGGTGCAGCATAATATGATCTTACACCATTTTTTGATAATTGCCTAATCACTTTTATAAATTAGCAGAATCATAGTTGAGAGACCAGCTTGTTCTAAGATACGTTTTGTCTTCCTCCTAGGTTTAACAGTATATAAGATAAATAGTCTTATAAAAAAATTCAACCTTCAAGGCCAGGTCATACTATCTATCCGTTTCAAGCATGTATTAGTTTGCAAAGTAGGTATGCGCTTCTTTAATTAAGGCATTTTTAGCCGTGTTTACGAATTTTACTACTGTACAAAATTGGAGAACATCTCCATCTTCAAACAAGAGGGTTCCTTCACACATAGCACCGTTTCCATGACTTAGTGCATTAGTAACCGATAATTCCTTTACAGGAGGTCTATTGTCTAATTCCTTATTCAGTTTCTCAAATGAAATAACTGCATCTTCTCCCACGGTCTTCCAAGTAAAATCATCACGCACATACTGCTTCACTAATTCAGCATCTTTTCCCGCAAGAGCTGCTGTCAAGTCAATGACACGTTCCATTTTTGGTGAGTTTCCGCAGTGGACCATGATTTCAGTTTTCATACATTCACCTCCATAAGTAAATTAGTAATTACCAATTTTTTTGTTTTTTCGTGTTGTTTTAATGCAACTATCGTTGCTCTATCAATTAAAATACAAAAAGGCACCTCTTCCCCCCCTTAATCTGATAAAATGAAGTTCACTAAAACAAACATTCATCACTTAAGGAGTGAAAAGAGATGCCTAATCTACTTCAGATTATCATGTATTTAGTTAATAAAATCAAGTGGCAAAACAGTTTAATTCAACTTTTAAACGATTATATTACTTG